>NZ_MKAQ01000011.1:0-32149 GCF_001764435.1 Campylobacter sp. BCW_4319
GGATTCGAACCAACGGCCCCCTCCTTAAAAGGGAGATGCTCTACCGGCTGAGCTAACGAGACATTTTCTGAAATAAAAATGTGATTATGCCAAAATTAGCTCTATTTGTCAAGCTTTTTTAAATCATTTTTGGCATTTTCTCTCCAAATAACGAGAAAATATACTTATAGGTAAAGTCAAAATAAGATATGTAATAGCCAAAATTACATAAGCTTCAAGAGTAGCAAAAGTATAAGAATTTATCTCTTGCGCACTTTGGGTTAATTCATTTACAGCAATAACACTTAATAAGGAACTATCTTTAATTAAATTTGCAAATTGTCCACTCAGCGGTGCTAAAATATTTTTTAAAGCTTGGGGAAAAATTACATACGCAAAAACCTGCATCTCTTTTAACCCTAAAGCCCTAGCGCTCTCAAGCTGAGATATAGAAATACTTAAAATTCCAGCTCTAAATATTTCAGCTAAGTAAGCAGCAGAAAAACATGATAAAATAATAACTCCAGCCACATATCGATTATCAAGTCCTAAATTATTTGCAATGATATAATACATCAATAATACCTGCACTAGTAAAGGGGTTCCTCTGATAAGCTCTATGTAAAATGTAGATAAAAATCTTAAAAAAACAATTGAACTTAAAGAAAAAGCACAAAAAACTCCACCCAAAATTATACTCAGTAATAAAGAAAAAAAACTGATTATTAAAGTATTTAAAAAACCTTGAAGAAATTTTTCTTTATAGGTCGCAATTGCACTAAAATCAAAATGATAAGCACTTATACTAAAACTACAATAACAAAACAATATTAAAAATAAAATCAAAAGAATTAAATTAGTGATTATTTTTGACTTTGATAGAGGTTTTAAAGGTTTAAAATCCTTATTTTTTTGAGTAAACAAAGACAATAAAAATCTCCAAAATTACAATTTATTCATTTCTTAAAGTATCTAAAATATTAATTTGAGTTGCTTTTTTTGCAGGATAAAAAGATGATAAAGCTATGATTATTAAAGCACCCACAATGGTTAAAGAAAAATCCATTAAAGACAAATCAAGTGGTAATTTACTGGTTCCATAAACATCAGCAGGTAAAGTTACAATATCAAAATTTCCCAAAAGCCATAAAGCAAAAAATGCAAGCACCACACCCACTATCATACCACCGCCACCAATAAGCATACCTAAGGCAAAAAAACTCTTTTTTACCTCATTTTTGCTTGTACCTAGAGCAAGTAAAAGTGCTATTTCACTGCGACGATTCATTACTATCATCAATAAAGAACTTACTATATTTAAACTTGCAACCAAAATAATAAGCATCAACACTATAAAAAGCGCTCTTTTCTCAAGCTCTAAGGCTGAAAAGAAATTTTTATTTTGTTCCCACCAACCTACTACAGCATAATCGTCTTTTAAATAAGATTTAATTTTTTCAACATCCTTAAAAGCATTATCACTATATACATGAACTCCATCATAATTTGGATTTTTAGGCATTCCAAGTACTTTTTTCAATGCATCAACATCTGTATACATATAAGCTTTATCATAAAATGCAAGCCCTGAAGTAAAACGCGCTTTAACATCAAAACGTTTAGTTTGCGGTACTAAAGAAAATCCACTAGGATTAAGATTTGAAAAAATAAGTGAAAGTTTGTCATTTTTATGCAAACCAAATTCATCAATAAGTGCTGATCCTACAAGTATATCAAAACCACTTAAATTCTCATCCTTTAAAGCTTTAGCAACCACTTCGTTTATTTTTTTTTCATCATTAAAATTAACGCCAAAAAGCACACCACCTTCAAAACGATTATCTCCCTTTACAACAACTTGAGTGCTTATATAAGGGCTAAATAACAAATTTGGAAATGTTTTTCTTAACTCATCTATAAATTCATCATTTACAGGAGCGTAAAATTTAGGCAAAATAGTAATAGGATAATTCATCACAAAAAAGCGTTTTTCAAATTCTTTATCAAAACCATTCATAATTGCCATAGCTACAAGCAAAACGCAAAGTCCTACACAAACTCCTAAAAAGGTCAAAAGCATAGAAAGATTGATAAAGGGTTGCTCTTTATCAAATCTTAAATATTTAAAAAGTAAATATTTTAAAACGCTTTTATTCAAGCTAAAATTCCTTGCTTAGGACCACTTTTTCCATGGCATTCTTTAAATTTTTTTCCACTTCCGCAAGGACAAGGAGCATTGCGTGGAACTTTTTTAAACTCAGCTTCGCCAAGATTATCTTCGCTTGCGCCCATTTCTACTGAGCTTTGAAGCAGCTTTTCATTTTCTTCATTGGCTTTATTTTCTAAATTTTGTACCTCTTCTTGATTAAATTGCACGCTAAAAAGTAGTTTAATGCTATCAAATTTAATACGATTAACCAACTCCAAGAAAAGATTATAACTTTCTTTTTTATATTCCACAAGAGGATCTTTTTGATTGTATCCACGAAGCCCTATTCCTGTTTTTAAAATATCCATTTGATACAAATGCTCTCTCCAAGCATTATCCAAAACTTGCAAATATAAAATACGCTCTATATTACGCAATTCTTTAATCTCAAGTCTTGACATCTTTTCGTTATAAGAATTTTCAAGAATTTGACTTAGCTTATCTTGCATTTCAATGACGCTTAAATTCTCAAAATCTTTTTCACTAATCTGAGTTGAACATTCATATAAAATTTTTGCTTTCAAATTTTCAAAATTTACATTAGAACCGCTTTCATCAAGTATATAATCATTCATTACATTTGCACTATATTCAGCGATATTTTGAGAAATTTTAGCTCTAACATCATAATTTTCATCTAAAAGCTCATTGCGATAACGATAAATAGTTTTTCTTTGTTCATTTGCTACATCATCATATTCTAACAAATGCTTTCTGCTTTCAAAATGTAAGCTTTCTACTTTTTTCTGTGCATTTTCAACCGCTCTTGTAACGATTCTTGACTCTATGCTTTCGCCCTCTTCTATGCCTAGACGATCCATAATGCTTTTGATACGATCCCCGCCAAAAATTCTTAAAAGATTATCTTCTAAACTTAGATAAAAACGACTTATTCCAGGATCGCCCTGCCTTCCTGCACGACCACGAAGTTGATTATCAATACGGCGGCTTTCATGTCTTTCTGTACCGATGATATAAAGCCCACCCAAAGCCCTAATCTCATCATCGATTTTTATATCCACACCACGACCTGCCATATTTGTAGCGATAGTTACAGCACCTTTTTTACCTGCATCTTGGATAATCAAAGCTTCTTGCTCGTGGTTTTTAGCATTTAAAACATGATGAGGGATTTTTTCTTTTACAAGCATATTGTGAAAAACTTCACTGCGTTCTATACTTGCAGTTCCCACAAGAACAGGCTGACCTTTGGCGTTGGCTTTTTTGATCTCTTCAATTACAGCTTTAAATTTTTCATTTTGAGTTTTATAGATAAGATCATCTTTATCTTGTCTTTTAATAGGAATATTTGTCGGTATAGAAATAACATCTAAACTATAAATTTGAGAAAATTCAGTCGCTTCTGTTTGCGCAGTTCCTGTCATACCTGCAAGTTTATTGTACATTCTAAAATAATTTTGAAAAGTAATATCTGCTAGAGTTTGGCTTTCTTCTTGAATTTTTACATTTTCTTTGGCTTCTAAAGCTTGATGCAATCCTTCGCTAAAACGACGTCCTTCACTTAAACGCCCTGTAAATTCATCAACGATGATAACTTCATTATTTCTTAAAACATAATGCACATCTTTTTCAAAAAGATTATGCGCCTTTAAAGCTTGATCAAGCTGATGTGCTAAGATAGCATTATCAAGACTGTATAAATTTTCTACACCAAAAAGTTTTTCAGCCTTAGCAATACCTGCTTCCGTGATTAAAATATTACGATTTTTCTCATCTACTACAAAATCACCCTCAGGTTTTGCAGGGGGTAAAACTGCTTCGCCTTTTTGCATTTGCTTAGCTACTTCATTGGCTTTAATATAACCATCTAAAGTGCGATTTGTAGGACCGCTGATGATAAGCGGAGTTCTTGCCTCATCAATTAAAATACTATCTACCTCGTCTACAATAACAAAATTATGCTCTCTTTGAACTTTTTCAACTTTTGAAAATTTCATATTATCACGCAAATAATCAAAACCAAACTCATTATTGGTTCCATAAGTAATATCGCAATCATAAGCTTGCTTGTGCTCTATGTCACTGTTTTGAGAAGAAAGAATCACGCCTACACTAAAACCTAAAAAGTTATAAATCGCACTCATTTGCTCAGCGTCTCTTTTAGCTAAATAATCATTTACCGTAACAACATGTACGCCTTTTCCGCTCATGGCATTTAAAACTACAGGCAAAGTCGCTACAAGAGTTTTACCCTCCCCTGTTTTCATTTCTGCGATTTTTCCGTCGTGCAAAACCATACCACCGATTAACTGTACATCAAAATGACGCATATTTAAAGTTCTCTTACCTGTCTCTCTAACTATAGCAAAAACATCATTTAAGATATCATTTTCATTTTTTTCTCCGCTTAAAATTTGCTCTTTAAATTTTGCAAATTCGGCTTTTAATTCATCATCGCTTAAATTTTGATATTTGCCTTCTAAAGCATTGATTTGTGTTACACGCTTGAAGTATTTTTTAACTTCACGATCATTTTTTGTTCCAAAAACGGCTTTTAAGGTATTTAAAAACATTTTTAAACCTTTATAAATTTTTCAAACTATCATTATAACGATTATTTAATTAAAATTAGCTAGAATGATATAAAAAATATAATTTTTTAAGGAAAATAAATGAAAAAAACATTCTTGATATTTTTTATTTTTATAGGACAACTTTTTGCCCTTGAACTTAATTTTAATACCTTTTCAAGCAATTTTACCCAAATAGTGAAATCCAAAAACTCTACACTTTCTTATTCTGGACATTTTATACTGAGTAAAGATCAAGCATATTGGAGTTATGATACTCCTAGTAAAAAAGAGATTTATATTAACAAAAATCAAGTAACCATAGTAGAGCACGATCTAGAACAAGTCATTTTCTCTCATCTTGATAACATTCCAAATCTTAATGAAATTTTCAAAAAAGCAAGTCTTATAGACAAAGATAAACTTGTAGCAAAATATGATAATATAAATTATACAATTAAACTCAATCAAGAGCAAATTCAAAGCATATCATATAAAGATGAATTTGAAAATGATGTTATAATCAATCTAAACAATCAAATTAAAAATCCAAAAATTAATTCCGATGTTTTTAAGGCAAAAATTCCGCAAAATTATGATATAGTTCGCTAATTTTGCGTTGAATTTTCATCAAGCTTTATATCATAGCCTATTTGTGGCAAATGATAAGGCTTGCTTGCATTATTTTCTTTGAATATTTGTGGAGGATTGGCGATTAAATCTCTTTTAATTTTTTCTTCTATATCTGGAGTCATTTTAGGTGTATTTAAATTATCTATATTGATTTCTCCATTGTCATTTTTATTTTCTTCATCTGAATCTTTGAAAAGCTGTTCAACTTGTTTGGCTTCTAAATTTGGAACACTAGGAGCTGTGATCTTTTCAACACTAGGAACTTGAGTTTTAGGAACTTCTAAGTTTTCAAGTGCTTTTTTTACCTCACTACCCATACCTTTCTCTTTAGCCTCAGTGCTTTCTAAAAAGCGTTTAAACTCCTCTAAATCAAATTTTTCCACTCCGCTTAAAGATATGATATATATATCATCTAGTTTAATCTTATATTTCTTATCTAAAAATTTTTCTAAAGTTTTTTTAAAATTATTTTTTCCAATTTCTGTAAAAATATCTTCATAAAAAAACCCTGAAATTACTGTATTTACAGCATCAATTAACTTATTTTCATTTTCTTTTAAATTATTCCCATCAAATTCCAAAGAAATTTCAACTTTTTTAAGAACATTTGCTCCACTTTTAGAATACAAATCTGTTCTTATTTTATCTATTTCAAGATTTTGAGCATTTAAACTCAAAACCAAAAAAACACTTAAAAATATTTTTTTCATTTAATGCCTTTAAATGATTTGTTCTTGTATTTCAAGATCTAAAAAATTATGTTTTTTATAAAATTCGATCACATTAGAATCTATTTTTAAAATATTAGCAAAATAAAATCCAAAATTTATCTTTTTTGTAGAATAAATTTTTAAAGTATTTGGATTTGTAGCGCGAGAAAGAGCGACATAAAGCTGTCCATTTTCAAAAATATGATCAATATCACACACTAATTTTTCAATGCTCATACCTTGTGATTTGTGTATAGTAATAGCATAAGCTAATTTAATAGGAAACTGTGTAACACTTACGAGAATATTAACAACAAAATCTTTACCTGATTGCTCAAGTTCTTCCATGAAAAAAGTATAAGGTTCAAGTAAAATTTTCATCCCATTATTTTTAATAATGCTAATATAAATTTTCTCCTCTTCATAAAGAATATCTTCTATAATGCCTTGCTCTCCATTATAATAATTCTTATCCCAATTATTTACACAAAAAATAATACGAGCGCCTATTTTAATATTTAATTCTTCCAATATATTTAAGCTTCTAATCCAAGAATCAAGCTCTTCATCTTTTATTCTCTTATCTTCTTTTTTAACCTGAGCTTTAAAGCATACAAGCGGGGTCTCAAGTTTGCTTAATTTTTCTTGATTGATATTGTTTACTTTTTTATTGATACCACAAAGTAAAGTATAATCATTTTCTAAATTTTCTAATTCTTTATAATCAATTCGCAAAGATTCAAAAAAGCTTAAAATTTTTTCATCTAAAAAACCTTGTCTAATCAAAGATAAATGGTTATAAAATTCCATATTTTGCGTTCTTTTAGGTTGAGAAAGTTTAATATTCTTAAAATTTAAATCTTGCCAAAAAAATGAAGAAAAAGCATAATAAGAATGGTTAAATAAAGTTTCTTTTTTTTCTTTAATTACGGGAGGCAATTGAAAAAAATCTCCTACAACTAAAATTTTTCCATTAAATTGAGAATTTTTAAGTCTAAAGCCTATCATTTCAAAAACACTTGCACTAACCATGGAAATTTCATCGATAATAATAAGCTCAATCGTTTTTAAAAGCTCTTTAAGTTTTGTTAATTTTTCTTTTTGTTTTTGATTGCGATCCAATGCACTTAATTTCATCATATCATCACAATACCCTAAACAAAAAAAGCTGTGTAAAGTAACACCGCCTATATTAAACGCCGATAGAGCACTAGAACCAAGAGCTATGGCTAATTTTTTTTGTTTTCTATAAGATTTGATAAGCTCATTTGTCAAAAAGCTTTTACCAACTCCAGCACCACCACTTAAAAAAACATTATCATAAGCTAAAATTTTTTCTAGTTTATCAAGCATTATATTTCCTTGGCTTTAATTATAACTATTTTTTCTAAAAGGTTGATTATGAAATCTTGTTTATATTTTACTTTTATAGTGCTATTTTTAACAGCTTGTTCAACAAAAAATTTAACTTCACTTCATCATGAAAATTTAGAACAAAAAAATGAAAATCAACATTATGCAAAACTTGAATACGAACAAAATGTAAGCATTTTGCCACAATTTGCTTACGATATTAATTTTGATGCAAAACGATATAAAAAATATTTCTTTAAACCTTGGCATGATTCATTTAAAAATTACAAAGGACAAAATATTTTTTGGTCCTTTCCTTTATATTTAAATTCAAAAAATACTTATTATTTTTTCAATAAACAAATTATTCCACTTTCATGGTTTAAAAACGCTATAAATAACGCAAATATCCAAGAATTCGGTAAACTTAATCAAAAAGCTTTAATTATCCAAAATACAATCATTAAAAATCTTCCAACCCAAAGAGCTATCTTAAAAAATCCTTTTTTTGAAAATGAAGGAATTCCTTTTGACTATGCAAGCGATGGCATTTTAAATGCTGGAACCCCTGTCTTAATTTCACATTTTAGTAAAGATAAGCGTTATGCTTTTGTTTTAGGTGAAGCTGGATTTGGATTTGTTGAAAGTAAAAATTTGGAATTTTTCTCAAGCGATAGAGCGAAAATCTATGAAAATCTTAACTTTATCACACCACTAAAAGAAAAATTTCCTATCTATAGCGAGGATGGTAAATTTTTCTTTGAAAGTAGAATTGGCGCTATTTATCCTTACTACAAAGAAGATAAAAACTATTTTTATGGAAAAATAGGTTCTAAAAAATATAAAATTTCTAAAAAAGATGTATCTAAATTTCCTTTACAATTCAATGATAAAAATTTAAAAAATCAGCTTTCACAAGTTTTAAATTTGCCTTATGGCTGGGGCGGTTATAATTTTGAAAGAGATTGTTCTTTACTAACTCGTGATATCTTTTCAGCTTTTGGACTTTATCTACCAAGAAATTCAGCTGCACAAAAAAATTCTTTTAATCATTTTAATATAAGCACTCTTAGTAATTCTCAAAAAAAAGATTTTTTAAACCGCTTTGGGAAAGCTTATCTTAGTTTACTTTATCTACCTGGACATATTATGCTTTATGCAGGACAAATTACAGATAATAATATTGCCATACATAATATATGGGGCTTAAGAAAAGATGCAACCCAAAGACTTCTCATAAGTTCTAGCGTCATCACTTCTTTAGAGATAGGAAAAAATGAAATTTTAGAAGATAATTTGCTTTTATCAAGACTTAAAGAAATAAGTTTTATAAATTTAAACGAACAAGAAAAAGAGCAAATAAAAAGCTATCTTGAAAATATACAAAACAAATAAGATTTATTGATTTAATCAATAAATCTTTTAGTTAAATCTGCAAAATATTCTATGCGTCTATCTCGCAAAAAAGGCCACCAACGACGCACATTTTCACTTCTTTTCTTATCTATTTCTATGATTTTTACACATTCGTTTTGAGAATCTAAAAGACAAAGTTCTTCACCTTGAGGGCCCAAAACAAAAGAATTTCCCCAAAATCTAATACCCTCTTCTACCCCGCTTACATCTTTTTCAAAACCTACTCTATTGATAGCTACTACATATAAACCATTAGCTATAGCATGTCCTTTTTGTACGCCAAGCCAAGCATTGAGCTGTCTTTGTTTTTCTTCATCTTTATCCTTATCAAACCAACCAATTGCCGTAGGATAAATAAGAATCTCAGCTCCTTTTAAAGCCATAATTCTTGCTGCTTCAGGATACCACTGATCCCAACAAATAAGCACTCCAAGCTTACCTAAACTTGTATTTATAGGTTCAAAACCCAAATCTCCAGGAGTAAAATAAAATTTTTCATAAAAACAAGGATCATCAGGTATGTGCATTTTGCGATATTTGCCTGCTATAGAACCATCTTTTTCAAAAACCACTGCAGTATTATGATAAAGTCCAGCACTTCGTTTTTCAAACAATGAAGTAATAAGCACTATTTGATTTTTTTTAGCTATATTTGCCCAAAATTTCACATCTTTTTCATAATCATTAGCATAGTCAAAAAAATCCACATTTTCACTTTGACAAAAATACTCACTTTGATGAAGTTCTCCTAAACAAATAAGCTCAGCTCCTTGTTTAGAGGCTTCTTCTATAAATTCGCAAGTTTTTTTTATAGTTTGTTCTTTATTTGAATGAAATTTTTGTTGTATTAAAGCGATTTTCATTGTCTTTGCCTTTCTTGTTCTGCATCATCATAAGGATCTAAATGAATTTGTATATCCCATTTTTCATTTTCAAACATCTTACGCACACCTTCTTCTATTTCATCTGAAATTTTATGCGCATTTAAAAGCGAAATTATAGGGCAAAAAACCAAATGTACGCTTAAATAATTACAACTTGGAGTTTTACGCGTCTTTAATTCATGATAGGAAATTATTTCAGGATTATTAGAAATCAAAGTACAAATTTTATCCACTTGTTCCTTAGGTAAAGCCTCATCCATTAAAAAAGCTAAAGCTTTTTTAATGATTTTAAAAGCAGAAAATGCCGTATAAAGACTGATCACTATCCCAAAAATAGCATCAATAATATGTAAATTTGTAAAATAAATCAAAACCAAAGCCCCTAAAGTACAAGCATTGGTTAAGCAATCTGTTTTGTAATGCAAAGCATCACTTTCTATAATCAAACTTTTGGTTTTTTTAGCTACATAATTTAAAAAAAGTACAAGAAAAAAAGTCATAATTAAAGCAAAAATCATCACATAGATGCTTGAATTTAAATCTTTAATTTCTTCTTTATAATAAATCTTTAAAATACTCTCATAAAAAATAAAAATCCCCACGCCAACTATAAAAACACCTTCTAACAAACCCATTAAAGCTTCAATTTTAGAAAAACCAAAATTATAATTTTCATTCGCCTTTTGTGAGCTTTTTTTAAGAGCCAAAAAATTAAAAGCAGAAATAGCAAAATCCATTAAAGAATCAATCGCACTTGAAAGTACTGCAACAGAACCACTTGTTAAGCCTACTATAAATTTAACCAAGGCTAAAACAATAGCACATAAACTTGCTACAAGAGTTGCTTTTTTTTGCAAACTCATCTTAAACCTTTGAAACGATTTTGACAAGAACAATGCAAAGAACCGTTTTGTCGTAAAAACACTCTTGCATCTACTCCTATAATTTTATGATTAGGTAAAGCTTTAGAAAGTCTTTTAGCTATGATTTCATCATTTTTATCCTTGTAAAAAGGCACAATTAAAGCATTATTTATAAAAACAAAATTCGCATAAGTCGCTCCTAATCTTCTTTCTTCATAGTATAAAGGCTTAGGTATAGGAAGTTCTAATAAATCAAAGCCTGTTTTTTTAAGCTCTTCTTTCATTTTTTGCAAAGGCAAATAATGCTCATCCTCTTCATCTTCACAAATACAATGCGCTATGGTATTTTTATCTATAAATCTTGCTAAGGTATCGATATGATGATCCGTATCATCACCTTTTATGAAACCATTTTCTAGCCAAATAATTTGCTTTAAACCAAAAATTTCTTTTAATTTTGTATCAATTTGAGTTTTGTTTAGATGAGAATTTCTATTTTCATTTAAAAGACAATGAGAGCTTGTAAGCATCACACCCTCTCCATTAAAGTCAATACTTCCTCCTTCTAAAATAAAATCAACCTTTTTAAGCTCCTCTTTAAATTTTTCTTTAAAAAGCTTAGAATTTACAGCATTATCAAGCTCGCTTTGAAATTTATTTCCCCAAGCATTAAAAGTAAAATCAAGAGCTTTTAAACGACCATTTTCTACTATATCTATAGCTCCAAAATCGCGTATCCAAGTATCATTGGTATCACATTTAAAAAACTCTACATTTTTTATATCTTTAAAATTTTCAAAATCACTCTGTTTAGGAGCTATAAGTAAAACTTTTTGAAATTCACTTACCACTTTTACAAATTCTTTATAACTTTGCAAAATTTCCTCTAAGTAGGGATTCCAATCGCTTTTTTCATGGGGTAAAGAAAGCATGAGGTATTCTTGCTCACTCCATTCAGGAATTGATTTTATCATTTAACTACCTTTTTTGATAATAAAATTATAATTGTATCATTTTTTAGACTTTTGTCAAATTTAAGAAGATTGCCTCGATATTTCGAGGCTTTAGGGCATTATTTAAAAAAGATTTTCATTTCATCATTGCTTAAAACAAGTTTTCCATTTTCATTTGAAATTTTAAAAGTTCCTTTGAAATTTGAAAGGAAAGAATTTTCAAAATCCATTACATCCATTGGGTGACAAAGCATTTGAGTTGAAGCTACGCGATCACCTTCGATTTGTAAAGTATCCGCCTTAGTTTGATAAGAACCAAAAAAACGATTGCATCCTGAATAACCATAAAATTTATTATTTTCAAAACTGATATTTGGACTTTCCTCTGCGTTTTTTGGATCAAAAGTTTTGCCATTTACTATAATTTTTTCTATTTTGAAAAGCTGATTTTGCACAAGTTCATTATTACCTTTAGAAGTAGATGAAGTAAGAGAAGTACTAGCACAACCCGCAAAAAAAGTTGCAGCTAAAGCAATTTGAAGCATTTTTTTCATTTTATTCCTTTAAATTTGAAATTGGTTAAGTTCGCTTTCAAGATTATGACACACTATTTTTAACTCATCTGCAACTTGAAGCAGAATTTTAGAAATTTCTTCATTCTTTTCACTTACTTCAACATTTTCTTGCATACGAGAAAGTAAATTTTGTATATTCTCTTGGGAAATTTTTATTTTTTCAGTACATTGAGTTACCAAAGCCCTAGCATCTTCGTTGCATAATTTAACCTCATTAGCATCATCAACCAATAAAGCGGTGTCATCATTTAAAGCTTGTACACTTTGAGCATTTTTCTTTAATTCTGCGCTAACCTCATTAATACTTTGCAAAAGCTCTTTTGTAATTTGAGCTACATTTCCCAAAAATTCTTCACTGTTCTGAGCCAACTGCCTAACATCCTCAGCAATTACAGAAAAACCTCGTCCAAATGCACCAGCCCTAGCTGCTTCTATGCCAGCATTTAGGGATAGTAAATTGGTTTTATCTGCGATCTCATCCATCATTTGAGTTGCTTTTTGTATATTACCTGCTTGATTGACCATGTTTTCAACTTTTTTAGCCAATTCATTTTCATTTTGAGATACTGTTGATACTTTATTAGCAACATTAAACAAAGATTTAAGCATTTGTTCTAATAATAAAAAGGATTTTTCATTGGCACTATTTGCTTTATTTGACAAACTAGCAAGTTCTCCAAGTTCATTGCCAACATTTGCACCAAGTTTAAAACTTTGATCTATTTGCTTATGACTTTGTGAACTGATATCACTTAAAGAAATAGCATTTGAATTTAAAAGATTGCTTTGTTTTTCTACATTTTTTGAATTATGACTTGCACCGCTAACTGTCTTATGAGTTTTTTCGATAAATTGATTGATATATCCACAAGCTAAAGCAATTTCATCTTGACCTTTAACTGAAATACGAGCTTTTAAATTGCCACTTCCTTGAGCTAATTCTTTAGCATGATTTAAAAGCTCTAAAACAGGCTTTCCAACAACAACTTTAAGCATTAAAAGAACCACACAAAGGGTAAAAATCAAAGCAATAGTAAATATTACAATATAAGATTGACTGGTTTTGCTTATATCTTTTTGAACACCTTCTAAAGAATGTGATATATCCATAACCCCAATCACACTCCCTACATTAGCATTTGCATGACAAGCAACACAACTTTCATCTGCAATCAAAGGGCGTATCAATCTTAAATGCACAACACCATTTACATTTTCTTCTAAAGCTTGAATTTTAGGATTTGAAAATTGTTCTATAATACGCTTATCATTTGAAATTTGAGGGGCTTTCATCTCAAAAAGATCTATAGTATCTTTTGAAGGATAAATTTTAATATCACTAATACCCTCTATACTTTTTGCATCTTCAATGGCTTCTTTAATTTTTTCAGGATCTCCTAAATTCATAGCCATTCTCATTGTTTGAAAAACAGAAGTACTTACGGTATCTAAATTTGCCCTGCTCATTTTATTGGCAGTATTTTTAAAATCCAAATTTAAAATCACTTGCATTACAATAAAACTTATAAGCAACACCACAAAAATTGCAGCAGAAACCTTAAATCCTATAGTTTTAAACATCATAGTTTCCTAAAAATAAAATTTTTCGGAAATATTTTACACATAATTTATTTAATTTTTATTGAATTATGTGTAAAAAACATAACATTCCATTAAACTTAATGTAAGAAATGTCTTACTCCTGTAAAATAAAGCGCCATACCATACTCATCAGCCGCCTTTACCACTTCATCATCTCTTATACTTCCGCCTGGTTCTACTATAGCTTTAACCCCTACTTTACTTGCTTCATCTATGCTATCTCTAAAAGGAAAAAAGGCTTCACTTGCCAAAACGCAACCTTGCAAATCAAGTCCCATTTCTTTAGCTTTAGCGATTGCTGCCTTTGCTGCATCGATTCTACTTGTCATACCCATACCTATAGCCACCATAGCGCCATTTTTTACATAAACAACATTGTTTGATTTGGTAAACGCTGCTATTTTCATAGCGATTTCAAGATCTTTTAATTCTTCCTTACTTGCCTCTCTTTGACTCATAAGCTTTGCATTTTTAAGCTCATCTTCGCCCACTTCATCACTGTTTTGATACACAAAACCCCCATCAATATGTTTAAAATCATATTTATCAAAACTGCGGATTAAAAACGGACTTTCTTGAGTGAAAATTTTAATGCGTTTTTTACCTTCAAACACGGCTAAAGCTTTTTCATCTACATTGGCTGCAATGATTACTTCTACATAAATTTCATTGATTTTATTTGCTAAAGCCTCATCAAGAGTTCCATTGATTGCAACCACTCCTCCATAAGCACTGACGCTATCGCATTTTAAAGCATGTATATAGCTTTGTACTAAATTTTCTTTTATAGCAAAACCGCAAGGATTTCCATGTTTTACTATAGCAATAGCTGGAGCTTTATCGAAACTACTAGCTAAATTTAAAGCTGCGTTAATATCGGTTAGATTGTTAAAACTTGCTTCGCCTTTAAGGGCTTTGAAATTTGCGCTAAAAAAGGCATCAAACTCGTATAAAGCCCCTTTTTGATGTGGATTTTCTCCATATTTTGTATCAAATACTTTTTGTCCTACTATAAATTTACTCGCTCCAAAACCTCCGTTAAAGCGTTCATTCATATAATTTGCAATATAAGCATCGTAATTTGCTGTATGCTCATAAGCTTTTATCATCAAATTTAAACGAAAATTCTCATCATTTTGACCTTTTTTTAAAGTCTCAATCACTTTTTCATAATCAAGTGGATCGCAAAGCACCATCACATCTTTATAGTTCTTTGCTGCACTTCTTATCATCGCAGGTCCGCCTATGTCGATATTTTCTATAATTTCATCAAAATCATCGCTCATAATGGTAGTTTTTTTAAAAGGATATAAATTTACACAAACTAGATCAATGCCTAAAATTTCATTTTCTTTTGCTTGTTTGATATGATTTTCATCGCTTCTTTTATGCAAAATCCCACCGTGAATCTTAGGGTGCAAAGTCTTCACACGCCCTTCAAAAAGCTCAGGACTCTTTGTAAAATCACTCACTTCTATAACTTTTATTCCATTTTCTTTTAAAAGCTTAAAAGTCCCCCCAGTTGAAAGAATCTCAAAACCTAAATTTTCAAGCTCTTTGCCAAATTCTACTATGCCTTCTTTATCACTCACACTAAGTAATGCTCTCATTTTTACCTTTCTAAATGTTTTTTAACTTTTTCATAAGCTTCGTTGATTTTTTGAAATTTCTCTACGCCGATTTTAAGCTCTTCTTCGCTAACATTGTTTGCATTTAAAATATCAGGATGGTATTTTTTTGCCAAATTGCGGTATTGTTTTTTTACCGCATTTAAATCCGCATTATTTGGAAGTTCTAAAATAGCAAAAGCTTCATCAAGACTTAATTCTTTTTTAGTACTTTTTAAATTTGAAAGACTTGCTATAAAAGCGTCTAGTTCGCTTTTTGCTATATCAAAGGCTTTAGCGATTTGCTCTAAAATTTCACGCTTTTTAGCATTAAAATCTGCATCGATTAAAGCCATAAAAACAAGCACACGCAAGACATTAAAACGCTCATTTTTAGGCAAAGGCACTTCTTTTAAAAAATCTTTTGCCACATAAAAAGCATCGCTTAAATTTTCTTTATGTTCGTTAAAACTTGCTTTTAAAAAAGCTCTTTCTTTTTCATCTTTGGCATTTGCATCTAAAAGATCTTTGATCATTTCAGCTTCATTTTCACTTACCCTGCCATCGCTTTTTGCAATTTTTGCCAAAAGTGCGATAACATAGTAATTCATACGCCTTTTAAACTCATCCATTCTTTCTTCCATAACCCCACGAGCAAAACCCTTAGCAAAGCCTTTGGCTCCTCTTGTAGCTGAGTTTAAAAAATCCTGTTTTCCCCAAGTTTTATAATACCAGTAAAACACCAAAACAACGAGTATAATTAAAACTAAAGTCATTGGATTTGCTCTTTAAAACTTTCAAAATAAAGCTTATCAAGTTCAGCCTTGCTTAACTCAATGCTATCAAGTTTAAAATGTTTTTGGCTTGTACTCACACCTAATTTATAAGCTTTTACTCCAAATTCTTTAGCTAAATTTAAAAAAGCTTCTTCATTTTCTTTACTAAGCCCTATTATAGCACGACTTGCACTCTCATCAAAAATCATTTTTTCATCATCAAAATCACTTGTTAAATTTGCACCCACACTAGAAATAGCAAACATTTTTGCCAAAGTCATAGCAATACCCCCTATTCCTACGCTATTGGCACACTCAAGTAAAGAATTTTGATTGGCTTTATAAAGCAAATCCCAAAGTGCAAGTTCAGCTTTATAATCAAGCTCTTTAAGACTTCCTGATACTTTTTTATCTTGGATTTTCATTACCATAGATCCACTAAATTCTCCTAAACTTTCACCCAAAAGATAAACGCTTAAATTTTCTTTTTCAAAACTAGCTTTTAGGGTTTTATTTGCATCTTCTAAAACCCCTACACTTACTATAGTAGGACTTGGATAAATACTTACGCCTTCAGTTTCATTATAAAGCGAAACATTGCCGCTTACTACTGGGGTATTTAACTCTTTACAAGCTTCTTTAATACCTTCGCAACCTTGTGCGAATTGCCACATCACTTCAGGATTTTGCGGATTTCCATAATTTAAACAATCGCTTATTGCCAAAGGTTTAGCCCCCGTACAAGCAACTTTTCTTCCTGCAGAAGCTACTGCTAAAGCTGCTCCTATTTTAGGATTTACATAATTTAAGCGTGAATTACATTCTATAGCCATAGCCACACTTGCACCATTTTCTTTGATACGAATAACACTAGCACCTAATCTTCCATCAGCTTTTATGGTATTGGTTTGCACACTTGAATCAAATTGATCATAAATAAAAGCTTTATTATTAATATTTTCATTTTGAAGCATTTGTATAAAAAGCTCTTGAACGCTTGATTTTAACTCAAATTTATAATTTTTAATTTCACTTAAATATTTTGGTTCACTTGTAGGGCGACTTAAAATCGGCGCTTTTTCACTTAAAGGCTCGATAGGAATAAGTCCTACAAGCTCATCATGCCAAAAAAGCTCCATTTTTCCTGTATTGGTAACTTCACCCATAACCACAGCATCTAAATCCCATTTTTTGAAAATCTCTATAACCTTATCTTCATAGCCTTTTTTCGCACAAATAAGCATTCTTTCTTGAGATTCGCTAAGCATTAACTCATAAGGAGTCATACCGCTTTCACGCATAGGAGTTTTATCTAAGTAAAGTTTCATGCCACTGCCACTTCTTCCTGCCATTTCAAAAGAACTTGAAGTAAGCCCTGCAGCACCCATATCTTGAATACCCACAATATAATCGGTTTTAAAAAGCTCTAAACAAGCCTCCATAAGAAGTTTTTCACTGAAAGGATCGCCAATTTGCACTGTAGGACGCAAAGATTTGCTTTCTTCATTGAAGCTATCACTTGCCATAACCGCTCCACCAAGTCCATCACGTCCTGTTTTTGAACCCACATAAATCACAGGATTTCCTACACCTTCAGCCTTAGCATAAAAGATATCTTCACTTTTACAAACCCCTAAAGCAAAGGCATTAACTAAGATATTTCCATTAAAACACTCATCAAAAGCACATTCTCCGCCTATAGTTGGCACACCCATGCAATTTCCATAATGAGAAATTCCATTTACCACGCCTTTAACAAGGTATTTTTGATGTTTGCCGCATTTTTCATCATGAATATCGCCAAATTTTAAAGAATTTAGCCCCGCAACCACTCTTGCACCCATAGTAAAAACATCACGCAAAATTCCCCCTACTCCTGTAGCCGCACCTGCAAAAGGTTCGATAAAACTAGGGTGATTGTGACTTTCCACTTTAAAAACCGCTGCCATACCTTGCCCGATATCAATAACCCCTGCGTTTTCACCTGGACCTTGAATCACCCAAGGTGCTTTAGTTGGAAAACCATTAAGATATTTTTTACTGGATTTATAAGAGCAATGCTCACTCCACATCGCAGAAATAACCCCAAGTTCTAATAAATTTGGCTCACGTCCTAAAATTTCTAAAATTTGTGCATATTCTTCATCGCTGATTTTATGTGCTTTTATGGTTTCTTTATCCATTTCTATCCTTTCATTTTCCTAAACAAAAATTACCAAACATTTCGTCTAAAATTTCATCTCTTTGAAAATCTTTGGTAAATCTTGCAAGTTCATTAATAGCTAAATTAAGCTCAAAAGCAAAAAGCTCTAAAGAACTTTCCTCTAAAAGCCCCTTAGCTCTAAAAATCGCTTCACTTGAAATTTTACAAGCATTAATAAGATCTAAAGAACTTACCATAATACCTTCGCTATCAAAAGAATTAAGATAATTTTGCAATTCTTCTTTTAACAAAGTAATGTCTTTTTGAGCACTAAGCTTGATAAAATTTTTATTTTGAGTATTTTTGAAAACATTTTCTAAATCACTTTTATTTAAAATCCAAAAGATTTTTTTATCAGTATTTGCTAATAAGTCAAAAATTTTCTCATCTTCTTTATCTTGCACTCTTGAAGCATCAAAGACTGCCAAAATAATATCTGCATCTTCTAAACTTTTTTTACTTAAAGCTACGCCGATTTGTTCTATAACATCTTTACTTTCCCTAATACCCGCTGTATCTATAATGCGTAATAAATGCGTTCCTAATTTAAAGTTCTCTTCTATAGTATCACGAGTGGTGCCTGCTATATCTGAAACAATAGCTCTTTCATAAGAAAGCAAGGCATTTAAAAGCGAAGATTTGCCTACATTTGGCTTACCTACAATAGCGATTTTAAAACCTTCTATGAGTCCTTTTTTGCTTTGAGAAAGCGTATAAATTTCTTTTAAAATTTTAGAATTTTCTTCACACATAGTAGAAATTTGCTCTAATAAATCAGAAGGTAAATCATCATCAGCATAATCAATGCTAGTTTCTACAAAAGCCAAGGTTTTAACCAAATCTGTGCGAATTTTTTCTAAAAGTTCTCCTAAGTTTCCTTGCATGTTGCGTGCTATAATTTTAGCTGCAAGTGCAGATTTTGAAAGTATGAGATCTTGTATATTTAAAGCTTTTAAAGGAGTCATTTTGCCATTTAAACACGCTCTTTTGCTAAATTCCCCTGCTAAAGCAAGTCTTGCTCCTAAACTCACAAGTTCTTCGAGTAAAACTTCACTCACACTAAATCCTCCATGAGTTTGAAACTCTACTATATCTTCCCCTGTAAAACTATAAGGGGCTTTAAAATATATCATTATAGCTTCATCGATAATTTCATTATTTTGATTAAAAAGTTTTGTAAAAGTAGCATGGCGCGGGGTAAGTTTGGTTTTGTGGCTAAGCTTTAAGGCAAATTCTAAAGCCCTTTCACCGCTTAATCTTACAATAGAAATCGAACCCACACCATGAGCTGTGGCAATAGCCGCTATAGTATCACTCATCTTTTTTGAAAAAGTCGTTTATTACAACAAATCTTTGATCATTATTTTGCTTAATTCCTACATACTTATCTGGAAATTCAGCTCTTAACTGCTCTAAAGCGATTTTTATCAAAACCCCATCTAAAGGTTTGGTTTGTCCGCGTCCATGAATTTTAATTTTTTCAATCACGCTTTGTAAATAAAGCTGCATACCTTGAATTTGATTTTCTAAAAATTGAGCGATCTCAAGGCGCACTAAAAGATTATATTTTAAATTGATCCAATTATGCAAAAGATAAGAAATAGCCTTGTAACGATGTGCTTCTTTGCCTATCATCAAAGCAGCATCTTCCCCATCCAATCGAATCAAAACACAATCTTCATCATACATTCTAAGTTCACTAAGCTCTATTTTAAACTGGGAGCTTTCTAAAAGTTTTACAAGCTGAATACGAATCTCATCTAAAATATCCTGAGTATTACGCACTCCTTTGCTTTCTCGATGAAAACTATCAAAAATTTCATCACTTTTTACTGTGTATTTTTCTTTTTGACTTTTATTTTTTTCATTTTTTATTTCAATCTTGTTTTCTTGTTTTGGCTCATGTGTTTCTGGTTTGTGATTTTTTGAACTTGTAAATTCTTTTTTAGGATTTTTTTTCAAAATCCTTTTTTTTGCTTTAGCCTCTATAATTGCCTTTTTTCTTCCAAATCCAAAAAAACCTTTTCTTGGATGCTGAATAATCTCATATTCTAAGTCCATCACAGAACATTCTAAACTTCTTGAAGCTTCTGTTAAGGCACTTTGAAGATCAATGGCTTCGATTTTCATTTTTCATGCTCCGCTTGTTTTTTTGTGATGTTCTTTAGCAAATATTTTATTGATAACCCATTGTTGAACCAAAGAACAAAGGTTATTTACAAACCAATAAAGCGTAAGTCCTGCTGGGAAAGTGATAAAGAAAAAAGTAAAAATCACTGGTAAAAATTTCATAATCTTAGCTTGCATAGGATCTTGTATAGTCATAGGTGTAATAAGCTGTTGTAAAAACATCGTTGCACCCATTAAAATAGGCAAAATAAAATAAGGATCCATTACCGATAAATCATGTATCCAAAACGCCCAAGGAGCTGCTTTTAGCTCAATAGCATTAAGCAAAACGCGATAAATAGCAAAGAAAATAGGAATTTGTAAAAGTATAGGCAAACAACCACTCATAGGATTTGCACCATGTTTTTTATAAAGCTCCATCATGTGCATATTCATTTTTTGTGGATCGCCTTTGTAACGCTCTCTAATATCTTTCATTTTAGGAGCAAGATCTTTAAGTTTATTCATAGAAATCATAGACTTATAAGTTAGCGGGAATAAAATAATACGCACAATTAAAGTCATCACAACGATAGCCCAACCCCAATTTCCTATATACTGATGCAAGAAATTCAAAAACTCAAACATAGGCTTAGCAATAAAAGTAAACCAACCATATTCAACAACTGCTTCAAGGCGTGGATCTATACTTCTTAAAATCACATGTTCTTTAGAACCTATATAACCCCCTGCTTTAAATTCATTATCACTATAAGCAAAAACTATAGGGTTTTTATTAGCATCCTTGCTGATTGCCACATTTAAAGGTTTATCAAAATTATAAAAGAAAGTTGCATAGTATCTATCAAAAGCCGAAGTCATTACGACATTATTAGCACTTTCATCCTTTTCTACATCTCCATCTTTATAAGTTTCGATGGTTTCTTTATTATCCATTACCAAAGCACCATGAACCGTATAACTATCTACGGCAATATTTGGACGATATCCTGGACTTATAAAATAATTTGCATTCTTGCTGAGTTTAACTTCTATCTCATAATTTCCTTTTGGATAAAAAGTAATATCTTTTTCGATTTTCAATCCAGAAAGATTTTGAGTGAGTTTTAAAACTTGACTTCCATTTTCATCGACAAAAAGATTGCTAGCGTTAGCAACATAAGGAATTTTAAAAGCCTCTGAGTTAATACTTGGATCACTAAAACGCATTTCTAAAGGATAAGGACTATTTTCCTTGCTAACAAGATTTATAAATTCCCCTTTCTCATTTTGGTATTTTTTATCTTTCAAATAAAAAGCAGAAATTCTACCAAAAGAGTCAATTTGTGCTTCAAAATGCTTGCTTTGAACCTTAGATATCACACTATCTTGCGAAACTAAAGCTGCACTTGGAGTATTTGTGGTGGTATTTTGTATATTAGGAGTGTTATTTATGCTTGTGTTTTGTTGATTTTGTTGTGTAATGTTTTGTTCTATTTTTAAAGGTTGCTTTGGAATGAAAAAATAATCATAAACAACAAAAAATAAAAAAGAAATCACAACAGCCAAAAGTATACGCTTTTGCTGAAAAATATTATTTGAATTATTCACTGATTTGTCCTTTTAAAGATGATTTTTATAAGATAAAAACTTTTATTTTTATAAGGTATATATAAAAAACAAAGTTGTTTTTTTGCTAAAAATATAGGCTTAAAACATAAATTTATAGGATAAAAATTTTTAGAAACTCTAGGATAATCAAAACCCCCTTTAAAAAAAGGGTTACATCTTAAAATTCTAAAAAAAGTAGAAAAAAAAGCTAGAAAAAAATTCTTTTTTTGAAACTGCCAAAGCGCATACTCAGAACAACTAGGATAATACCTACAAGCAGCGGGTTTTAAAGGGCTTAAGAATTTCTGATAAAAACGGAGTATTTTTAGGCATATCATTTGAAACATTCTAGTTTTTTCAATCCCCATTTTAGATTTTTTTCTAACCTAGAAAAAGAAAGTTCAGTGATTTCATTTTTAGCTATAAAAATATATTTGCCATCTTGAAGATATCTTTCAAACTTAGCAAACAAAGCCCTTAAAATTCGTTTTGAACGATTTCTAACCACTGCTTTTCCAACTTTTTTACTAGCAACAACTGCTATTTTTTTTTCATAACTATTCAGGTAAAAAATGATCACACCTTCGCAATGCCATTTTTTACCTACTTTATATACAGATGAAAATTCCTCGTTTGTGCTAAATTTATCAAAATTTTTCACACAGCAAGTCTTTTTCTACCTTTAGCGCGTCTTGCATTGATCACCTTGCGACCATTTTTAGTTTTCATACGAACACGGAAACCATGAGTACGTTTTCTTGGAGTGCCATGTGGCTGATAAGTTCTTTTCATTTGATTTTTCCTTAAAAAATTATAAAATAAACTTGTATTTTATCTTAATCTTACTTATAAATTGCTTTTGATTAAGAGTAATTTTTAAATTCTTTTGATAAATTTTGAAATTATTTTTAAAAGGTTAAAAATGTCAGAATTTAAAATTATTGATTTAAGACAAGAAGATTTAGATATTTTACAAGAGATGATCATAGAATTTGCAAAATACGAAGATATGTTAGATTTTCTTCAATGTACGAAAGAAAAACTGGAACATTCTTTACTAAAAAATAAATTTGCTCGTGCTTTTTTGTTAAAAGAAAATGAAAAAACTATAGGCTATATGATTTATTTTTATACTTTTTCGTCTTTTTGGGGCAGCGGTGGAATTTACCTTGAAGATATTTATATACGAGAAGATTTTCGTAAAAAAGGTTATGGAAAAGCTGTTTTTAAATTTTTAGGAGAAATTTGCAAAAAAGAAAATTTAAAAAGACTCGACTGGGTTTGCTTAAATGATAATATTTTAGGTATTAATTTTTATGAAAGTTTAAACGCTAAACATCTTAAACAATGGAGAAATTATCGTCTAAGTGGAGAAAATTTAGAAAAATTGTGTGATTTATGATAAGAAGTCTTTATTATTTAAAAGCTATGGGGTTTAACTTTGTTGACACACATATAAACCACTTTGAACAAGTACAAAATTTTCAAGAATTAAAACAACTTGTTTCATCTTGCACCTTATGCCAATTTTCCAAAACAAGAAAATTTAGTCTTATGGAGCCCAAGATAAAAAATGCCAAATTGCTAATTCTTGATGTTTTTGGGCAAAAGAGTGAAAATGAAAGTGGAATTTTACTTAATTCAAAAAAAGGTGAAAAATTAAAACGCTATATTTATCAAATTTTAGGGCTTTGCGATGAAGATTTTTATTTTTCTTATCTATTTAAATGTTTTTGTAATGGAAAATTTGATGATTTTTCGCTACAATCTTGCTTACCATTTTTCTGGAACGAACTAAAACTGATTCAACCTGCTTTTTTGCTTTGTCTAGGAGAATACACATTTAAAAGCTTGGGATTTAAAGATTATCACATTTTAAAAGGTGAAGTTTTTGCTTATAAAAATTTTTTCATAATGCCAAGTTATGATTTAGATTTTATAGAAAAAAATCCAAGTTATGAAAAAAATTTCATACAAGATTTAAAAAAAATTAAAGGATTTTTATGAAAAAAATATTTTTAATATTTTTCTTATCTTGCTTTTTGCTTAATGCAAAAGAGCAAAAATTAGTCGATGTAAAACCTGTTGAAAATTTTTATCCTAAATTAAGCGTTCAAGAATGCAACACAAATTGTCTTTTTGATCTTTTAGAATCAAGATTGTATCTCAGTTTTTTAAGTGAATTTACAGATCAAAACGATCAATTTCTATCTAATGTTTATGCAAAATTATTAAATTCCATTACTGATTTTGAAAAAAATGTTCAAAAAATTACTTCTGTTAAACTTGCGATAATTATCCCAGAAAAAACTATAAAAAGTTACTCAAATACTATAATAAATTCAAGCATAGCTTATCTTTTAAGACAAAGAGCTGAAATCAAAGTAAAAGTTTTTTTAACCGGCACAGAAGATAGTGATAAAATCCGAGCCGCGCTTGATGCAGCACAAGCTCAAGGATATCAGTATGCCATAGCTGGATTTACTCTAAAAGGTGCTAATGAGTTGAAAAATTACTCAGGAAATATGAAAATTTTCATACCAACTATCCATAAAAACAACATACAAATTTCAAATCAAAATATTATTTTTGGAAGTATTGACTATGATGCTCAAATTGCCACACTTTTAAGCAAATCAAACGCTAATATCGCAATATTTAGCGATGGCTCTGCCTTATCAAGCAATCTAAATTCAAGAATTCTTGCTCAAAATAATAATGCTAGAATATATACTATAGAAGGCGAGAAGCTTGATTTTAGCAGGCTTTTAAGATCACAAGGTGGAGTTAATAATGCCTCAATATTTTTTAACACTCCATTGATCAAAACAGCTCTAGCAAGTTCTCAACTAAGAATTTATAACATTCATCCTTATGTGCTTTTATCCACTCAAATCAATTATAATCCAACATTTTTAAGTTTAACACAACAAGGAGATAGAGAAAATTTCATCATTGCTAACTCCATCAATAACCACGATGATAACTTAGTCTATCTTAATGAAATTTTTAATCAAAGTATAGATTATAACTGGATTGCTTATGCTACTAGTATAGGAGTTGATTACTTTTATACCGAATTCTTAAATAAAAAAAGCGAAAGTTTATTTGATGAGAAAATCAAAAATTCTCAAGTTGATTACAAAGTGCGTCTTATGCAAGGCAAACAAGCAAGCTTTGAAGAATTAAAATAATTCTTCAAAGAGCTTTTTTAACTGCGTATCCATTCTAGCTGGTTTTTCGTTTTTAATAAAAGCTAAAGTTAATTCCATTTTAAAAAGCAAAATTTCATCTTTATAAATTTCTTGTAAAATTTCCACAGAAGCATTTTTGACTTCTAAAATTTTTGTTTTAATCTCTATCATATCTCCAAGTTTTGCAGGTTTTAAGAAATTGCAATTTGCTTTTGCAAGCAAAAAATGTCCCTTAGATGCATCAAAAATATCTACTTTTTTATTGAAAAAAATTTCACTTCTTGCTCTCTCGCAAAATTTTAAATAATTACTATGATACACCACTCCACCCGCATCAGTATCTTCATAATACACACGCATTTTCATCGCTTTACCTTAAAAAATATTTTACATTTAAAAAACATTAGATTATACAACGGAAATTCTTTGATATCGCTTTTTAGTTTATATTAAAAAATTCCGTCCAATCTTAATTTAATAAAGCTTTTTAATAATATTAAATATATATTATAAAAATAAAATTAAAAAATAACTTTTTTATTATTAATATTATTTAAATATTTTATTTATAATTAATATATATTTAAGAATATTATAATTATAATTACGCTTACTTTTAATGATATTTACAGATATTGTTAAATAGTTAAAATATAATAATCAATATTCAAGGACATCTATGCCAGCTATTAAGCTTTTTAACTTCACGGGGGGGGGTATAGAGAAATTTTGTTTTAGACTTTCTATTGTTACCTTCTTAAGCATCAACGCTTTTGCAGCCACTCAAGCAAATACTACAGACAATCGAAATTTCAATATCCCAGAGCATTATTTTAATGATAGCGAACTTTATGATAAAAGCAATTCTACTTATAAAAAACTCCAAGGTATAAATTATTATGCTAAGAGTTCTAAACAAGATATTAACAATATTACTTTAATTTATAACAATCCTAAACCAAATATTATAAATATAAACGATTTAAATTTTAAACATTATTTACTTACTCCTGATATGAGAGAAGATGAAGTTCTTTCTTTTAAAGCAAGGCATGGTGTTAATACAGCCGATCATAGTATAAAAACAGTTAGAGTGCTTCCTTTTTTAATCACAGTAAAAACCGATCATGCTGATGCAAGTTATAATAAACTTATATTAGAACAAGGAGAACTTAGTTCGGTTTTTTATCTTAAACCTAAAGATACTCATATAAAAAACCCTAGTAATTCTAAAAGCAATCAACGCATGAATTTCTTAATGAGTTCTACCTTTACTCATTATGGTAATGCAAGCTATAACCAAACCATACTTCAAAAAGATGCTCATATTAGTATGGGAGTTGAGAACACTTATGATTTAGCCTTAAATGGTGCTCCTTATTTAATTGGAGCTATAGCCACTTATGGAGATTCTACAAATAATAGTTTAAATATAGAAGCAGGTAGCAGTGTAGAGTTTTTTACTTCCTTACCTAAAAAAGATAAAAATGGTAATAATACCTTTGACGAAAGAATCACTCACCTTGTAGGTGGTTTAGCTTATCAAGGCAATGTAAAAAACAATAAAATCTTTATCAAAGATGCTAATATGATTATCCATGGTCCAAGCAAAGCTTATGCTAGTTTAGCTGCTGCTCATATTAGTGCAGGTTATATAGATAGTGGAACAGATAAAAACTTTCAAGCCAGTAAAAACCTTTTAGACATAGATGGTTTTAATCTTGATATATATATGAACCATGATAAACAACCCCTAGCTTATAATTCTGTTTTATTTGCTGATTTTTGGGGTGGAAAAACCGAACAAGGACAAGCCTTAGATAATACTATCAATATTAAAAGATATTAAAAACCTAAAAAAAGATAAAAACAATGAGAACATTTTTACTCAAGCTTTGTTTAACTTCTATGCAGGAGCTTCTAATAATGGAGAAGCAAATTATAATACCTTAAACATAGAATTAAAACATCCTTTAGAAATCGCTAATAACTTCTTAGGTTATAACCAACATTCTTTTTATGGTGGCTTTGCAACTAAAGGAGCTAATCATAATACCATTAACATTAAAAACGATCTTACCACAACCGATCTTTCTCAAAGCTATAAAGATGCTTTAAATATTGTAGCTGCTAGAACCTTAGAAGGCAGTGCGGATTATAATAAAGTTTATATTAATAATTCTATGTCAACCTTACCTGTATACATTTATACAGCTAAGAAAAATATTCTTAATAATCAAGACTTTTATCCTAGTAGTGCTAATAACAATAAAGTATCGATTAAAGATTTTGCTTCTTTTAGAAATCTAACTGTATTAACAGAAGCCAAAGAAGCTTCTTATAATACTATAAATTACAACAATGTTCAAAGCATTACTGATGCAAGTAATATAGATAAAGGTTCTAAAATCATCATAAGAGCTTTGGATAAAGCCAATCATAATACCATAGATATAAAAAACTATTCTTCTAATGCAGCTGATAATGCTTATTTGATTATGGCTTATAATGAAGCTGCTTATAATAAAATCATTATCAATGATACTTTATTGGGTGTAGCTTCAGATAAAAGAGAAGGGATTTTAAGTATTATAGCTGGACTTTCAAACAATGGCCATGATAATACCTTAATCATAAACAATCTTAATCTTGATGAGTATAAAAATAACAATTCTATTTTTATAGCTCCTTCAGCCATTACAGGTTTAAGTGAAGCTAAATCTTATAATAATACCTTATATAGGTGGGAATTTAATATATTTAAAAACACTTTCATAGATATATTAGCAGGAGCCTTAGTACATTATGAAGATAATTATAGTGCTTCTAATGCTATAACTCCTTCAGATATCAGTTTAAGTAAAAACAATAGACTGATTTAAATACTAAAGTTGAAGCTAGAATTATTAATAACTTTGAGCATTATTATCTTATTGTATCCAATAAAATCAACACAACTCCCCTTTTGAAGTCACATACGATGCTCCTATTAATATTTCTAGCGAGAAAGTATTGGCTCTTTATACCCTCAAAGAGTAATACCCCTACCTTAAAAATAAAGAAATCTTAATCTTATAAAGTGAGCAAGGTTTTATAGATGAAAATTCTAATACTTTAAATCAAGAAGAACTTCAAAGCTTTATTGAAAAAATGCAAAAAAACAAAGAAGATTTTAAACTAAGTTCTATAGATAGATTAAAAAAGATGAATTTACAAAAACTTTCTTATGAAGTAAGAATATCCCAAGATGGTAAAAGCATTTACGCAAAGATAAAATAAATCATTCCTATCTTAAAGATAGGAATCTTTTGCTTGTATTTTTATAAATATAAACAAAAGATTCTTAAATCTTAATCTTACAAAAAGGAGCAAGTCATGAAAAAGTTAAATAAACTTTCTTTGTCTTTAGTTGTAGGTTCTTTACTTTTTACACAAAGCTATGCTTTACCAAGTGGGGGTAAGTTCACTCATGGAACAAGTGGAAGTATAAGTTCAAGCAATGGCACTATGAATATCTCAGGAAGTAAAACAAACTCTGTTATCCAATGGGGTGGTGGTTTTAATATAGCAAGTGGTGAAACTGTAAATTTTAAAGGTAGTGGCTATAACTACTTAAATATTGTCTATGGTTCTAAAAGCTCTCATATAGATGGAAAGCTAGAAGGTGGAAGCAATAATATCTTTTTAATCAATCCTAATGGTATAGTAGTGGGTAAAGGTGGAAGTATTAATGCAAATAGAGTGTATTTGTCCACTTCATCAGTTAGCAATGAAGATATGCAAAGATTTGCAAATGGTGTAAGTGACACAGATGCAATATTTGGTTTAGGATTAAGTTTGTCTCCTGTAATTGCAAAATTAAATGGCAATGTTATTAATCTAGGAGTTATAGAAGGTAAAAGCGATGTCACTTTGATAGGAAATGAAGTGGCTCATCATGATGAGAATAAAAATGTAGGTTTATTTATATCTGATAACCCAATTTCATTTAGGGCAAATTTATTATATTTTATATTGAAATCTAATTATTCTATTGCAAGTGGAAGTATGAATTATGGTATTCAAAAAGGTTCTCCAGTCGAACAGTTTGTTGCTAATAACCAAGTTGTTTATGAAACCAATGATAAAATAACTTCAACAGATATCGACGCTAATGTTATGAATTCTATATTTAATGACTTAAAATTTAATTCTAGTGTTAACATTGAAGATTTAAGCAAATTTTATAAAGATGGAAAACTATTAACAGCTGATGATTTAGCAAGCATTAATCAAAGTATGGATTTTATTACTGCTTTATATGGACAAACTCAAGATAGCAATAATGCAACATTTGCAAACGCTTTAAAGGAAGTATTGGGAAATTCTTATGGTAATCTAGGAAAAGCTAATCAAGCCATTATTAAAACAAAGGAAATTCTTTCTCAAATTCCTAAAATAACCGAACAACAAAAAAATATTCAAAAAGCTTACGATCAAGCTGTAGATGCTTACAATGAAGCAGTGAAAAAATACAATGCTGCTTTAAGTGGAGTAACGGGTAGTAATGCTAGTGAAACTATAACTGCTTTAAAAACTGTTTTAGATAAAGCATATAATGATTTAAAAAATGCTGAAGCTAACCTTGAAAGCACTACAGCAAGTAATAATTCTAGCTTAAAAAGTTCTAATGAAACTTTAGCAAGTGTAAGCATAGATGGTTATAAACTCACAGTTAATGGAGAATATCTTGCAGATTATAAAACTGTTAACAAGCCTAATGATAACAATAGTGGTTCCAACAACGGAAACGATGGAACCGATTCAGGTGATATTAACAATGGTAACAACAACGGTTCTAATAATAACCCAAATGATACCATAGGACAACAAGAGCCTGACATTGCTACAGCTTTGCTTATGCAAACTACAGATGAAGATCCAAATATCAATAAAGATGATAAACAAGCAAGTATAGATGAAGCAGCACTCAAGAAAGTGGTAATGCTTGTATAGTATCGGATAATTTTAAAGCAGGAAATCCTTGCTCAAGATGATTAAAATCCAAAAGGTTAAAAGCCTTTTGGATCTTGTTAAAAATTAATAAAACAAACAAAATTTAAAGATTAAAAATCAAACAAACACTAAGGAAAATTTAAATGAAACGCATTATCTTACTATCTAGTTTAGCTATCTTAAGCCTTTATGCTAGTGATACTAAAGATAATAAAAAAACCATACAAATGTTAGAACAATCTCCTTATAAAGAAGATGCTAACTTAAAAAACTACAATAACACTTTAAAAGTAAAAGATGGAGTGATTATCATAGATCATTCTAATACTAGTGATGATAATAATTCAAAAACCACTAACACAAAGAAAAACATTCAAAAAGATAATAACAACACTCAAAAAAATCAACCTAACTTGTCTAATGATAATACTTTAAAAACTAAAACCCCAAATTCAAACACTCCTTCTTTAAAAAATACTTCTAAAGAAGAATCAATTCATAAAGTTAGCTTTAGCTTTCATATTACCAATAAAAACATAAACTTTAAAGATCTAGGTTTAGATGAGCAAGTTTTACAAGAAGCCTTAAACGATTACAAAAAAGAAAGTATTTCAGTTCAAGACTTACAAGATATAGCCAATATCATTTCTTATTATGTTCAAGTTAGTGGTTATCCTGCTGCTACAGCTTATATCCCACAACAAGAACTAAAAGATCAAATTCAAATCAATATCACCTTAGGTGTTTTAGGTAAATATGTGGTTCAAAACAATTCTAGTGTAAGAGATTATGCTATAGAAAGTAAATTACCTAATCACAAAGGTGAAATCATCACTACTAAATTAGTAGAAGATGCAGTTTATAAAGTCAATGAAATGTATGGCATACAAACCCTTGCTTCTTTAAAAGCAGGAGATAATCCAGGTGAAACAGATGTAGTGATAGAAACTACCCCTAGTGATAGCTTTGTTTCTGTATTGTTTTATGGAGATAATTACGGTATAAAAGAATCAGGTAGATATAGGGGTGGTGCTAGTATGAGTTTTAATAACATAGCTCATCAAGGAGATAGTCTTAATGCTTATTTGCAAAGAAGCGATGAAGCACAAACTAACTATGGTATAAGCTATACTACTTTTCTTAGGGAATTTAAAAATCACTCCAAGTTATTCTAAAGGAAACTATGCTTTAGGGGGAATTTGGAGAGAATTTGACTTTATAGGAACTTCTGAAAATCTAGGTATAGATTTAAAATATCCTTTGTGGATTACGACTTATAATTCTTTTTATTTAACTTCAAGCTATTATCATAAAAAACTTAGTGATTCTAAATTTGATATTTTAACCTTTGATAAAAGCTCTGATACGATAAGCTTTGGTATAGAAGGAGTTTATAATGGCATTAGCAATGATAGTTTTTCTTATAGTGCTAATGTAAGCTATGGTAATGTTAAAGATGAAGGTATGACTATAGTAGGTATAGGAACAAGCAAAGTAGGTGGAGTAGAATTTGGAAAATTTGCTAAACTCAATGTCAATCTTAACAATGCTTATTTCTTTAATGATACCTTTACTCATCTTTTTAGTTTAAATTATCAACAAGTTATCAATGGAGCTACATTAGATAGTAGTGAAACTATATCTTTAGGAGGTCCTTATGGAGTAAGGGCTTATAATAATGGAGATGGAGAAGGAGATAATGCTGTAGTGGCTAGCTTTGGACTTAGAATGGCTACTCCTTTAAAAGATTTTTATATCACTCCTTTTTATGATATAGGTTATTCTTGGTATGAGAATGATTCTTATACAAACTATATGGATGCTTATGGTTTACAACTGCTTTATAATAAAACAGGGAATTTTTATGTTAAGCTTGATTTAGCTAGAGCTTTAAAGAAGTATAAACTAGATGATGATTATAGTTCTAAAGCTTATGTGAGCTTTGG
>NZ_MKAQ01000012.1:0-371 GCF_001764435.1 Campylobacter sp. BCW_4319
CCGGTAGAGCATCTCCCTTTTAAGGAGGGGGCCGTTGGTTCGAATCCAACACGGGACACCATTTTTATTGTTAGGGTTATGACCCTTTCGTCTAGTGGCCCAGGACAACACTCTCTCTGTGTGGAAACAGAGGTTCAAATCCTCTAGGGGTCGCCAATCATAGGTCGCTTAGCTCAGTTGGTAGAGCGCCACCCTTACAAGGTGGATGTCATAAGTTCGAGTCTTATAGTGACCACCATTTTATAAAATCATAAATAGGTTTTATAATCTCTACTTCTTTACTTTGGATGCAGCGGTAGTTCAGCTGGTTAGAATGCCGCCCTGTCACGGCGGAGGTCGCGGGTTCGAGCCCCGTCCGCTGCGCCATCTTG
>NZ_MKAQ01000013.1:0-1901 GCF_001764435.1 Campylobacter sp. BCW_4319
AAAGCAACTATCGGTGCTACTCAATCTTCTAAAATCGGTGTTACAAGATTTGAAACCGGTGCTCAAAGTTTTACTTCAGGTGTGGTTGGTCTTACTATTAAAAACTACAATGGTATAGAAGATTTTAAATTTGATAATGTTGTGATTTCAACTTCAGTTGGAACAGGACTTGGAGCTTTGGCTGAAGAGATCAATAAAAGCGCTGATAAAACAGGAGTTCGCGCAACTTACGATGTAAAAACAACTGGCGTTTATGCTATAAAAGAAGGAACTACTTCTCAAGACTTTGCCATTAATGGAGTTGTAATTGGTCAGATTAATTATAAAGATGGTGATAATAACGGCCAATTGGTTTCAGCTATCAATGCGGTTAAAGATACCACAGGAGTTCAAGCTTCTAAAGATGAAAACGGCAAGCTTGTTCTTACATCGGCTGATGGCAGGGGTATTAAAATTACTGGAGATATAGGTGTTGGTTCTGGTATTTTGGCAAATCAAAAAGAAAACTATGGGCGATTATCTTTAGTTAAAAATGATGGTAGAGATATTAATATTAGTGGAACCAATCTTAGTGCTATAGGTATGGGTAGAACAGATATGATTTCTCAATCTTCAGTGTCTTTAAGAGAATCAAAAGGTCAAATTTCAGCAGCTAATGCCGATGCTATGGGGTTTAATTCTTATAAAGGCGGAGGAAAGTTAGTTTTAAGCTCAGCTGTAAGTTCAATTTCTGCATTTATGAGTGCACAAGGTTCAGGATTTTCTAGAGGTTCAGGATTTTCTGTGGGTAGTGGTAAAAATTTATCTGTTGGATTGAGTCAAGGAATACAAATTATTTCAAGTGCGGCTTCAATGAGCAATACTTATGTTGTTTCTTCTGGCTCAGGTTTTTCTTCTGGCTCAGGTAATTCTCAATTTGCAGCTCTTAAAACTACTGCTGCTAATACAACTGATGAGACTGCAGGTGTAACCACTCTTAAAGGTGCAATGGCGGTTATGGATATAGCAGAAACTGCTATAACAAATTTAGATCAAATCAGAGCAGATATAGGTTCTATACAAAATCAAGTTACATCAACTATAAATAACATTACTGTAACTCAAGTTAATGTTAAAGCAGCAGAATCGCAAATCAGAGATGTAGACTTTGCAAGTGAGAGTGCAAACTACTCTAAAGCTAACATCTTAGCCCAAAGTGGTTCTTATGCAATGGCTCAAGCAAATTCTAGTCAGCAAAATGTTTTAAGATTATTACAATAGTTAAATCTTAAAATCACTTTACATTCTTTTAAGAATGCTGCAATTTATACAAATCCAAGCCTAGTTTAAATACTAGGCTTTTTATTTATAAGCTTTAAAATTTTTAATCAAATTAAAACTTGGAACACTTCTTGCTTTAATCTTTTCGATGCAATATTTTGAAAGGATTTAAAATGGGTTTTAGGATAAACACCAACATCGGTGCATTAAATGCACATGCAAATTCAGTTGTTAACTCTAATGAACTTGACAAGTCTTTAAGTAGACTAAGTTCAGGTCTTAGAATTAACTCAGCAGCAGATGATGCTTCAGGGATGGCGATAGCAGATTCTTTGCGTTCACAAGCAGCAACTTTAGGTCAAGCTATAAACAATGGTAATGATGCCATAGGTATTTTGCAAACTGCAGATAAAGCTATGGATGAGCAATTAAAAATTCTTGATACTATCAAGACTAAAGCTACTCAAGCAGCTCAAGATGGACAAAGTTTAAAAACAAGAACTATGCTTCAAGCAGATATTAACCGCTTGATGGAAGAGCTTGATAATATCGCAAATACAACTTCATTTAACGGCAAACAACTTTTAAGTGGAAATTTTACCAATCAAGAATTCCAAATCGGCGCAAGTTCAAACCAAACT
>NZ_MKAQ01000014.1:0-100236 GCF_001764435.1 Campylobacter sp. BCW_4319
AGCTTTAGTCTTGATAGTATCAAGAATTTTTAATTGCTCATCCATAGCTTTATCTGCAGTTTGTAAGATACCTAAAGCATCATTACCATTTGATATAGCTTGACCTAAAGTATTTGCTTGAGATCTTAAGCTATCTGCTATCGCCATCCCTGAAGCATCATCTGCTGCTGAGTTAATTCTAAGACCTGAACTAAGTCTGCTTAAAGAAGCATCTAAACTTTTAGCATTAAGATCAGAGTTTGCTTTTGCATTCAATGCTGCAACATTTGTGTTAATACGAAATCCCATTTTAAATCCTTTTAAATAATTTCAAACTCATCCATGAGCTTGTTAAATGCTATATCGTTACTTTTTTTTAAAAATTTATACCTTAAACTAAAAAATTATAAATATCGCATTTTAATTGGAATCTGCAAATAAAAATTTCAAGCCACTGTTTATAAAATGTCAAGTATATTAATAAATACTCTCTTTCATCTTCAATTTTACTAACAATAACTTCACTCAATAATTTACCTTTATGAAAAATAACTCCTTTTAAAACACCATCATTTAAAAAAGAATTTTCTTCCAAAAAAATTTCAAATTTTGCAATACTTTCATATGTATTTTTTAAAAAATCTATAGGGAATTTTCTATCGCTAGCTAAAATTATTTTCAATACATCATTTAACCTTATAGCATGTTCTAAGCAAATTAAAGTATTTTGTTTTTCCCTTTTGAAAGTTGCTAAAATTTTATTTAAAATTTTAGCACCACGATTGGTTGTTAAAGTTTTTGGTAAATATTTATTTGATTTATTATTTAAATTTGCAAATTTCTTACAACACGACTTGAAGTCAAGCTCTTTTGCAAATTCTATTCTAGCTCCACCTTCTGTAGCATTAAAAAAATTTAATTCTAAATTTCTTGCAAATAAATCTTCCAATTTTCTTTTATAATCATCCCAAGCTAAATGTGTTAAAACTTCTCCTAAGCCTCCATAGGCAATTGTTTTTAATGTAGGAATATTTAAGGTTGCATCTATATCACTTCCCAAATCAAAACTATCAAAATGAGAATTTCCTTGTTTATCATAAGATAAATCTTGTCCAATAATAATTATATTTTTAAATTTTAAAGCAATCGCTAAAGCATAACAAGCATGTCCAACATGGGTTCCAAATTCAAGATAGCCAAATTCATCAATATGGAGATTTTGATAAGGAAGATTGTCGTTTAATGCTATAGATAAAGGAATTTGTTTTTTATAAAGATAATCAACCACACTAGGATGAGTACTTGCCGATAATATAAATAAGGTTTTATTTTCTGGATTAACTTCTTTGAAAAATTTAAGCGGATATTCTTCAAAATCAAGATTTAACACATAATCAGGAGTTATATCGTGTTTTACAAGCAAAGGATAAGCTCCATCAACACAAAAAATCACAAAATTTTCTTGATATTGTTTTAATAATGGAATTTGCTTTTGAAGGCTAGGACCAGCACATACAACTATACAACTTTCAAAAAGTCCTTTTCTTTCGTCAATAATTCTTTTAAAAGGTATATTTTTCAACATTAAAGGTATATTTTTGTAAAAATTCTCATAACAAGACAAAGAAATTTTAGAGTCAGGATCTAAATTTCTTATTACAAGATTAATATTTTCATATATAATTTTATCTGTATTTAGAATTTCTTCATAATAATATTTTTCATAAAATTTATGATTAATAAACATTTCATAAATATTTAACCATAAAAACATATCATTTTGATCAAAAAGTATCCTAAGTTGTAAATTTACTCTTTCTTCTTTGATATCCACAAGATAAATTTTTCCACTACAAAGCTCCTCACTCAAATCTATCATGCTTAAAGCTAGGATAAAAAGTTCTATTTCGCTTTCAAATACAAAAAGATGTTTATAGTGTTTAGCTAAATTTTTAATCAGTAAAGCATTGCCTATACCATAAATACATATAAAAGGATATCTAGGAGTTTTTTCTAAAATACTTTGATAGAAAAAATTTATTTCTTCTTCTAAGTTTTCATACATGAAAACATTATGAGTTTTATCAAAGATATTTAAATTTTCATCTATGTTAAAACGAGAACAAGTTTTATTTTGTATGAAATTTAAAAGTTTATTTCCTAAGGGTTCATTTACTCCGCTTAATAAAGCTTGTATGTTTTTTTCTAGTATGGTCATGAAAGTTTTCCTTAAATTTTATCTATCTTTAACAATATTTTGTCATCTTTTTCGCTAAATTGATACAACAAATCCTCACAAGGATAAGAGATATATTTTTCTTTGCAATCTTTTTTTAGATTTTGTTTTATTTTTTCTAACATTAAAGGAAGTTCTTTGGAAATTAAAGTTTTTATAGACATTCCCATGCCATGTTCTAAACTTTTGATAAATCTACCATCAACTTGATCTGGATTTTTTATCATATAAAGATCTGCATCAAACCCAAATTGTTCTAAATATTTGTAAAGTTCTAATTTTTCATCAGGTGGAGCTATTTCTTTATCATAAAAAGAATGATAGCTTGTATAGCATGGTTTTGGATAATTTGCTTGAATTTCAAGATGCTTTGGTTCTAAGATATATCTTATCATTCTTCTTGGCATTGAAAAAAAATTATTTGAGCTTGAATTACTTGTCCAAAAAGTTTTGCTAGAACAACAAACTCTAATATTTTGAAAAAAATCAAAAGTACCAAACTCTGAATATTCCATAAAATCAACTTCTTTACCAAACCCAACAAGCTTCCAAAGAAATTTAGCATAACTTGAATTATCTATTACTCCATCTACAAGCCAAGGAGCAATTTTAGCGGCTAAATGTGCTAAATACCCTCCATGAGAACTACCTATCATAATAACTGGTATACCCCCCCCCATAGTATCAAAAGGAGCGTGTTTTTTAAGGTAAAGTGCGACATTTAAAAGATCTTGAGCTTGCATGATCCCAAAATTTTGATACTCGTTTTTTGTCGGTTGCAAACTCACATGCAAATTTAAAAAATAATTTGGTGTAAAATTACCTTTTTGCTTGCCTTCAACTATTTGATTATTTACAAAATGAAAAATTTCACTCATTTGTTTGTAGTCTTGAATTTTATCAACATCATAAGGAAGCTTGATATCCGCGGCTTCACAACTTGTTTTTAAAATAAGCTTATCTATATCATCTAGATAAAAAGTCGCACCTGTTTGAGGACGATTACCTATACAATGGTAATTTGCACTCACTACAGCCACATTAAATTCGCCTGCTACAAATTCAGCTAAGTGTTCACGGTAATTTTCATCCGCATCTCCACCAAGCCCAGGGATAATAAACACTAAAGCTTTTACTTCTTTTTCATCATCAAAACAAAGCTTAAATTCAAGCTTTGATTCTCTTTTTATACCAAGTTCTACATCATCACAAGAGTCAATCTCATAAGTTTTACTCACTATCATTACATTCCCCCTATTAAAAGATAAGTTTTACTCGCTAGGTTTTTAAAATTTTCATTCTTACTTAAGATCACGCAAGCTTTGTTACTAGAAGAGCTTGTAAAGTCTATATTTTCTAAATCTTCATGGCTTTGATTGGCTGCGTTGATGATAGCATTTTTGCTTGCTTCATTGCTTGAAATTCCCATGAGTATAAAATCAGCTTTATTTATAAAAACAAGTTTTAAGCATTCTTTATCATCGCCTACGCGAAAATTTACTTCTTTTGTGCCATTGAAATTGCCAAGATCGACATTTTCAACCCCACTTACATTACTCATCGTTTTTATAGAGCTTAAATGATCATTTTTTAAAGTATAAATGCTTATATCGTTGATCAAAGTTTTAATGTTGTTTAAAGACTTGCTAACTTCAGCTTCATCCTTGCTTGAACTCATTTTTGGTAAAGCAATAGCGGCTAAAATTCCTAAAATAACAATCACAAAAACAAGTTCTAATATAGTAAAAGCTTTTCTCATCTATATCCTTGAAAAATTTTTATTTTTAGGGCTTAAAATATCTTCTTCTACGCTTACAAATTCCTTTTTTTCATAAGCATCAACTGCGGCTCTTGCTATCATCAAAGCATTATCGGAGCAGAATTTTAAAGGAGCTAGTTTTAAATTTGCATTATATTTTTGACATAAATTTTGCAAACGCGAACGCAAGTTAAGGTTTGCACTAGCTCCGCCTACAACGCCAAAATTTTTAAATTTATAAAGATTAAAAATTTTTTCTAATTTATCCATGATATGATCACAAGCCGTATTTTCGAAGGCATAAGCTATTTCTGCTTTTATATCATCGCTTAAATTTTCATGCTTTAAAATTTCCAAACGCACTGCATTTTTAAGCCCTGAAAAACTATAAGCGAGTTCTTTAGAATGCTTTAAAGGTATGTTAAAAGAGATATTTTTAAGTTTGGCATTTTTTGCTAAATTTTCTATGATGACCCCACCAGGGTAACCTAAATTCATCATTTTAGCCACTTTATCAAAACTTTCTCCAAAGCTATCATCATTTGTGCTTGCTAAAAGCTCTAAGTTTGCATCATCTTTAAGATATAGCACCATAGTATGCCCACCACTAACAAGCAAAATTCCCATATCTAAAGAAATTTTTTCTTCCAAAAAAAGACTATAAATATGACCTTTAAGATGGTTTATAGGGATTAAGGGTAAATTTAGAGCACTTGCTAAGGTTTTTGCCATAGAAATTCCACTGAGCAAAGAAACGCTAAGCCCAGGCTCATTTGTCACAGCTATGGCACAAAGATTTTTAAAATGCCCATTGCATTGCTTAAGTATCTTTGGCAAAGCCTCGCTATGAAGTCTTGCAGCAAGTTCAGGCACCACTCCCCCATAGATACTATGATCTAATTCTTGAGAAATTTTTTTATGAAATTTACATTCTAATGTGTTTTTATCAATGATAGCTATAGAACTATCATCACAAGAACTTTCTATAGCTAGGATAAGATTTTTCATTCAAATTCCACTAAAATAGAACCTAAGAATTTATCTTTTGATCTTGCCATTTTAAGAGTGTTTAAATCCAAATTTTTAGCATTTTTGATCAACTTGCTATTGGTATTTGCCTCTAAAAGTTGTTGCAAATTCGCTCCTCTTAACTCATAAAATTCCACTCTATAAATTTTACCTGCCATGTCTAAAGAGTATTGTGTTTGCATATTTTTTTTATGAACTAAAATACCACTTTCATCTTTTCCATGATCAAAGCCTATGATATTTACGCGCACATTAGCTATCTTTGGAATAAGAAAATTCTCTTTGACTTTTACTTTGGTTCCAAAAGGAACGGTGGTTTCATTGCCATCAACTTGAAAAGTTACTTCATTAAAAGCATCGCTAAATTCTAAATACTCAGGATATAATCTTGTTTGAAAACGATTGCCATACTGGATATAAAAGGAATTTCCTTCTGCGATAACAGCGGTAAGTTCATTGCTTGTGTTATAATTTAACTCTTTATTTACCGGAAAAGGCACATAGTTGATAACCTTTCTTGGATTTTTTAAAGAAAGTAAAATTCTATCATTAAAAAGCTTTACTTCAAGCTCTTTATTTATGGCTTTATCAACCCCTTGTGGAGTGAGTTCAAAATCTCTGCTAAATTCAATTCCTGCAGTTTTTAAATAATTTTCAATTGCCAAAAGATGATAATAAGCTCTTAAATTTACAGGCAGATTTTTACTTGCTTCATTTGCAAAAGCGGCTTTGTGATTTGAAATCACAAAATAAGTCAAAGCTTTAAGCATTTCCATATCGCCAAGCTCTTGGGTTTTGGTGTTTTTCAGATGATAAGCATGCTTTGGATCAGCAAGTGAAGAATTGACACTATTTACGGTTTGAGTGGCGATATTTTCAAGATCAGGGTATTTGCTTGCATTGATTTCACTTGTGTCAATCACGCTTGAATTTCCCCAACGCTTAGGATTTTGCATCGCATCGATATAAGTAGGTTTATAAAAACCCCAACCATCGTGAAGATTGATCACCATACTAACTTCAGGAAGTAAAATAAGCTCTTTAATGCGTTGCACGGTTTTATAATCAGGATCCTTTGGGCTAATGCTTGCAAATTTACGGTTTAAATCCCCATTATTCCCACGCGAACGCTTGATAATGCTATCAAAAGCTAAATTTGGAGCCACTATAATCTTACCCTTGGTGATATTATAATCACTCAAAAGCAAACTTGCCGCATGAAATCCACCAGGCTCATCACCTTGAATTCCACCAAAAATTAAAACTGTATTATTATCATCTAGACTTTTTCCATTTTCTCCTACGCTAAAGTCTAGATCTAAAGCAAAAATGCTTGTTATAAAAAATAAAATTGTTAAAAAAATTTTCATTTTAACTCCTTAAATACTCTCTTGTTTTAAAATCATACTCAAAAACCTCTTCTATACTTGAAATTTTAGGCACTCCAAAATGATCAAGGGCTTTAAAAATGCATTTAGCGATATCTAAAAATCCACTTTTATTTTCTAAAAAATTATAAACACCAACTTCATTAGCAGCATTGATGATAACACCTAAATTTGGCTCTTTTAAAAATGTATTTTTAAGCTTAAAAATAGGATATTTTTTTGTGCTGATTGGATGAAATTTTAAAGCAGGTATTTTGCTAAAATCAATAGCCTCTAAAATAGGCGTATCTTGTTTTTCAAATATAGCATCTGAAATAGCTAGTTTCATATCTGCTTTTGAAAAATACGCCGTGCTAGCTCCATTTTTAAATTCACACATTGCATGCACTAAAGATCTTGGTTCTATTAAAGCATCAATTTCTTTAAAATCATATAAATGATAAGCCTCTATAATCTCAAAAAGCTTATTTGCCATAGTCGCACTATCTATAGTGATCTTTGCTCCCATGTTCCAATTAGGATGTTTTAAAGCATCTTTGAGACTGACTTGATTTAAATCTTTGATTTTATACTTATAAAAAGCTCCGCCGCTTGCTGTGATATAAAGTTTTGCTATATTTTTTTTACCTTCGAGTAAAAATTTTAAAGCTGCATGCTCACTATCAACGGGTAAAAATTTAGCCCCTTTCAAAAAACTCCCAGCTACTACAAGACTTTCTTTGTTAGCTAAAGCTATGTTTTTGCCAAGCTCTTTAGCCTTTAAAGTGCTTTTAAGTCCTGCAAAACCTACAATGGCATTGAGTAAAAGTTTGTCTTGACATTCTGTTAAAATTTGCTCTAAACCTTCTTGCCCTATAAAAACTCTATTGTGTTTAACTAAATGCTTATTTTTTGAATCTTTTATGGCAACAAATTTGGGTTTAAACCTTGCGATTTGCTCATTTAAAAGAGCGATGTTATCCCCGCAAGCTAAAGCAGAAATACGAATGTTTTTTAAAGCAGCAAGTTTAAGAGCGTTTACTCCTATGCTGCCCGTGCTTCCAAAAAGTATCATAAAAAAGCAACCATCACAAAAGCAGCAATGATCACTGCATCAATCCTATCAAGCACACCTCCATGACCAGGGATAAGATCTCCACTATCTTTTACACCTGCTTCTCTTTTAAAATAACTCTCAAGCAAATCTCCAATCACTGCAAAAATCGCTACAAAAAACGAACAAAGTAAAGAAAGCCAAAAACTATAAACAAAAACTCCCAAAATAGTTCCAATAACACTCGCACAAATCAAGCCACCTATAACACCTTCTAAGGTTTTGTTTGGACTTGTTGGAGAAAAAGGAGTTTTACCCATAAGTTTTCCGATAAAATACGCCCCACTATCACAAGCTGCAACGATAATGATAAGCCAAAAAAGCGCAAACATACCCTGATCTAAATACACTTGCCAAAGTGCTAAAATAGGCAAACTAGGATAAATATAAATAAGAGCTGGTTTTAAGGAAGCCTTTTTATAAACCAAAGATCCAACGACTAATAACAAAGCTAAAATCCCAAAAAGCAAAGCTTTATGCGATAAACTTCCCAAAATAAAAGCTATAGCCAAAGGGATAATAGAAATATTTTCTAAAGCAAAAAGTTTTTTTGCTTCACTAAAAGATAAATACAATAAAACCGCAAAAACGATAAAATTGATAAAAAATTGATCAATCAACGCGATAATAATAATAGCCCCTATCATCACAAGAGCTGAAATAATTCTAGTTGTATTAAACATATTTTTCCTTATATACTAATATCTAAGCGATGAATGCTTTGTGCGTCTTTAAAATTTGGATCTTTAGACTCATCTTCTTCATTTTTCTCATCATCGCTGGTTTTAGCTTCTTGATTGTGTTTTTTCTTTTTTTCTTCTTGTTCGGCTTTTTCTTTGATCTCTTCTTTGATTTCATGAGTCTCATTGACTTTTTCAAGCTTGTTCAAAGTTTTTTCTTTTTCATTAAATTCAGCCATATTTAGCGTAGCTGCAAAACCTTCTTTTGCAAGCTCATTGCTTGCTTGTGTAGCTGGATAAGCCATATTTTGATTTATATAATTGACATTTCCTAATGGGCTAACTGGCATTTTAATCCTTTGTGATATTAATACTTTTAAAATTTGTATAATTTACAAACGCCTTTTGCTGAACCTTAACAAAATTTTTTAAGGTATAATCGACCCAATACGAACCTTTCTTTAACTTAGAAAAGCTTACACAAAGCCTTGCAGCAAATTCTATCACATCAAGGCTGATTTTTTGCTTGTTTGATATAATCAAAGTATGCGCACTAGGAATATTCCTTACATGAAGCCACAAATCATCTTTTTTAGCATTTTTAAGTAAAAATTCATTGCCTTTTTCATTTTTACCCACGCAAATTTTAAACTCGTTAAAATAAAAATTTGCCACAAGATCTTCTTGTTTATGATCTTGATTTTTTTTGCTATTTTTCTTAGGTAGTAAAATTTCAAGCTCTATCTCACTCTTAGCTTGAAGCAATAATTCTTTCAAACTCAAGGTAAAATCTAACTTTTCTTTTAAATTTTGTCTTTGTATGTTTAAATTTTTAGCTTTTTGTTCTAATTTTTTAGCATTTTTATAATATAAATTAGCACTTTGCTTAGGACTAAATTCAAGCTTAAATTCAAGCTCTTTGCCTTCAAAATCATCAAGCTTAAATTCCCTTTCATAATCTTTTAAAACACTCAAATTTGCAAACAATACATCAGCCCTTTTTCTGTATTCTAAAGCTTTTAAGAGTAAAGAATTTTCTTCATCTAAACTAGAAAAAAGTTCTTGTAAATTTTGTATTTTTTTATCCACTTGTGCAAGTTTTAAATTTTTTATTTGTTTGATTTTACTCTCATAAATGCTTGTAAATTTGCGAGAAAAATAATCTGCAAAGTCTTTAATTTCTTCAAAATTTTCATCCATTTTATAAGGCTTTAAAGACTCTAAAATCACATTAGGTTTTATGACACGATAACTTTTATCAATGTGCCTTAAAGCCTCTATGATCAAATCTTTTTCATCTGTAAGAATAACATTGGTATTTTTACCCGTAAATTCAAAATAAATTTTGCTCTCATAGCTTTTATAAGCCTTATTAGCTTTTACACTAAAACATAAAATACGATTGCCTTCAAGGACTTTAACTTCCTTTATAAAAGCATTGCTAAAATACTTTTTAAGCATAAAATCAAAAGGTGCATTATAATTTTTTGCATTAAATTTAGCTGTATAAATCACACTCATTGCACGAGTGAGATCAAAAATAAATCTTTCTCTATCAAAGCTTAATTCCAAAATATTATCATTGATACGCTTGATAAAATCGATTTTTTTAAACTGAGAAAAAAAAGTTTGCAATTGTAAAAGTTCTGTGTATTTCATAAAAGAAATTATAAAATATTTTGGCGAATTTGTGGTAGAATTACATTAAAAAAGGAAATTTGTGCAGCTTAATGAGCTAAATTGCGTGATTTTATGTGGTGGTAAATCTAGTCGTATGGGACAAGATAAAAGCAAATTGATTCTTAAAAATCAAAATTTAACTCAATTTCAAGTAAATAAATTTTCTAAAATTTTTAAAAATGTCTATGTGAGTGCGAAAGAAGACAAATTTGAAAACCATTTTAGCTTGATAAAAGATTCTTTAGAATTTGAAGTTTACTCTCCTATGCTTGCGCTTTACTCTATACTTTCAAATTTTAAAAATGAATTTGTTTTTGTTTTAAGTGTAGATAGTCCTAAAGTAGGTGAAAATGAGCTTTTAAAAATGCTTCCTTTTTTAGAACAAAACTATAAAATAATCATAGCAAAAACCCCTTTGCATAAACATCCCTTATGTGGCTTTTATCACAGCTCTTTAGCTCAAACTTGTAAAAATTTCTTAGAAAAAAATGAACAAAAAATAGGACTTTTATTTTCTGAGATTAAAACCAAATTTGTAGAATTTGAAGATGAAGATGCTTTTTTAAATCTTAATTTTTATGAAGAATATGAAAAATTTAAAAGCGAGTTAAAATGAGAAAAATTGCTTTATTTTTAAACTTATGCGTTTTTATATGGGCTAGTGATTTACAGCAAGCTTTAGAGTATGAAAAACAAGGCGATTATAAAAAAGCTATGGAAATTTACAAAAAACTCGCTTTAAAAAATTCATCTGTTTTGATTTCTCAAGAACAAAACAACTCAAGCCAAACAACACAAACGCAAAATTCTATCACTATAAAAAAAGAAGAAAAACAAGACTTTTCTCGCTTAGCTTTGGCTAATTATCTTGGTGAAAATGAAAGCTTTAATCCCCTTGGCATTAGCTCTTATAAGATGAATTATTTTTTACCTTTTGCTTATAGTTTTAATTCTTTAGGAACAAATAATAATAAGAGTGAGGCGAAATTTCAACTTAGTGTTAAAAAAAGACTTTTTGAAAATTTACTAGGACTAGATGAAAAATATTATATAGCCTATACTCAAACTTCTTGGTGGCAAATTTATGAGCATTCTTCTCCTTTTAGAGAAACCAACTATCAACCAGAATTTTTTATAGATTTTCCTTTGTATCTTAAAGATTATGAATTTTTTAACAATCTACGCGTAGGTATATTGCATGAAAGCAATGGCAAGGGAGATGAGAATTTACAATCTCGCTCATGGAATAGAATTTATGTATCTACGGCTATTTTATATAATAAATTTTTATTTGTTCCACGCCTTTGGTATAGAATTCCTGAAAGCAAAAAAGATGATGATAATCCTGCTATCTTGCATTATATGGGAAATTTTGATGTGAATTTAGCGTATTTGGGCGATGATTATTTTATCAATCTCATGCTAAGAAACAATCTTAAATTCCACGATAACAAAGGTGCTATACAAGTTGATCTAGGATATGATATTTTTAATAACGGAATTTATTGGTATTTACAATACTTTAATGGCTATGGAGAAAGCCTTATAGACTATAACAAACACTTGCAAAGACTTTCCACTGGATTTTTGATTTCTTACTAAAATATCCTTTGTAGTTGTTTTATCATTTCTTAAAACAAATTTCATTACAATTTCATTTTTGATAATTATTATTACTATAAGGAAAGATTTGTTTTTTAAGCATATATTGAGTTTAAAAGTGCTTATAGCTTTACTTTTATTCTTTGGAATGATAAGTTTATTTATAGGAGTTATCAGTATCAATGTAAAAGATATTCTTAATCTTAACTCCACTCAACTAGAAATCATAACCCTCACAAGAATTCCTAGACTTATAGCAATTTTACTCACGGGAATGAGTCTTAGTATATGCGGGCTTATCATGCAACAACTCACGCAAAATAAATTCGTTTCTCCAACTACGGCAGGGACTATGGATTGTGCTAAATTTGGCATACTTATTTCTTTAATATTTTTTGCTGGAGCGTCTTTTTTCACCCAAGCTATCATTGCTTCTGTATTTGCACTTTTGGGTTCTTTTATATTTATCCAAATTTTAAGAAAAATCAAACTCAAAGATGTGATTTTTGTACCTTTGATAGGCTTGATGTTTGGAGGCATTATTAGTGCTATAACTACTTTTTTTGCCTATGCTTTAAATTATATACAAAATATCCAAGGCTGGTTACAAGGCAGTATGGCAAATGTTATGCAGGGAAATTATGAATTGCTTTACATTTCTTTACCACTTTTTATACTTGCTTATTTTTTAGCTCATAAAATCACCATAGTTGGCATGGGCGAAGATATAGCTTTAAATCTTGGAATTTCTTATAATGGGATATTATTTTTAGGCTTGATGATTGTAAGCATTATCACTAGCTTAGTGATTGTAAGCGTTGGAATTATCCCTTTTTTAGGGCTAATTATCCCAAATTTAGTAGCTCTTTATCTAGGTGATAATCTTAGAAAAAATCTTATCTATATAGCACTTTGTGGAGCTTTGTTTTTACTTGTTTGCGATATCATTTCAAGACTTGTCATCTTTCCTTTTGAAATGCCTTTAAGTATCACTACAGGTGTTTTAGGATCTTTAATCTTTATCTTTCTTTTGCTAAAAAGGAAAGCTTATGCGTAAAAAAATGCTGATTTTAAGCTTTTTAACACTTGGTATGATAGGGATTTTTATACTTGTGGGTTTAAATGGCTTTGATGAGTATGCCTTAAAAAGTCGTTTTTTACAAATTGCAGCTATTATCATAGTAGCTATTTGTATCGCTGTTTCAACAGTAATCTTTCAAACTTTATGCAATAACAAAATTCTAACCCCTGCCATCATAGGATTAGATTCTTTATATATGTTACTTCAAAGTGCTCTTATCTTTTCTTTTGGTGCAGCTAATTTAAGTGTTTATAAAAACGATATCAATTTTTTAATCACTCTAGTTTGTATGGTGGTTTTTTCACTAGGACTTTATAAAATTTTATTTAGTAGCGATAGAAGTATTTATCTTATCATGCTTTTAGGCTTAGTTTTTGGGACACTTTTTAGCACTTTAAGCTCTTTTTTTGAAGTATTAATCGACCCTGATGAATTCATGGTAATACAAGGAAGAATGTTTGCTAGTTTTGATAATATTGCTTTTGATGTTTTAATTCTTGCTTATATCATTAGCTTTTTAAGTTTTATATGGATTTTTCGCTACATGAAATTTTTAGATCCTTTAAATTTAGGCAAAGATTTAGCGATAAATTTAGGGATAAATTATCAAAAAATTTCAAAACAATTGATGATTATCATAGCTATTTTAACTTCTATTAGCACCGCACTTGTAGGTCCTATAACCTTTTTGGGGCTTTTGGTGGTAAATATCACTTACGAGCTATTTAAAACTGCAAAGCATAGTATTTTACTAAGCGCTTGCATACTCATTAGCATTTTAGCTTTGCTTGGAGGGGTATTTTTTGTCTCTAGAGTTTTTGATTATAATGCCACTATAAGCGTGGTTATTAATTTCTTAGGTGGGATATATTTTATCTATCTTGTATTAAAGGGTAATAAATTATGATTAAACTAAAAAATATCACCAAATTTTATGATAATAAAGCCATTATTTCAGATCTTAGCCTTGATTTTCATAAAGGCAAAATCACTTCTATAATAGGAGCCAATGGCGCTGGAAAATCCACTCTTTTAGCTCTAGCAAGTCGTTTGATAAAACCTAGTAGTGGAGAAATTTATATCGATGGAATGAATTTAAAAGACTATAAAGAGCAAATCTTAGCACAAAAAATTTCCATTCTCAAACAACAAAACAATATCAATTTAAGATTAAAAGTTGAAGAATTAGTCGCTTTTGGGCGTTTTCCGCATTCTCAAGGAAGACTTAATGCAAACGATAAAATCAAAATCAATGAAGCTTTAGAATACATGGGACTTAGCAACTTAAGAAATGAATTTTTAGATGCATTAAGCGGCGGACAAAAACAAAGAGCTTTTATAGCCATGATTATCGCTCAAGATACTGAATTTATAATATTTGATGAGCCTTTAAACAATCTTGATATGAAGCATAGCGTACAAATCATGCAACTAATGAAAAATTTAGTCAAAGACTTTAACAAAAGTATAGCTGTTGTATTGCATGATATTAATTTTGCTTCGATTTATTCTGATGAAATCATAGCCTTAAAAGATGGGAAGCTTTTAAAACAAGGTTCAAAAGATGAAATCATCAATCAAGAAAATTTAAAACAAATTTATGATATGGATATACCCGTAAGTCAAATTGATGGTAAGAAAATTTGTATTTATTTTTAAAAAGGAGAAAATATGAAAAAATCTTTAGTTTTTGCATTTTTTGCATTTTTTTTAAGTCTAATCTTAACAGCTTGTAATTCAAACTCAAATGAAAACAACGCAAGTTCTACAACAAAAACCAACACTGCTACGGTGAAAGTTTTACCTATCAGCATGAGTGATGAGGGTGATAGTTTTTTAGTGAAGGATAGTCTAGGAGAAAATAAAATCCCTAAAAATCCTTCTAAGGTAGTGATCTTAGATCTTGGAATTTTAGATACTTTTGATGCTTTAAAATTAAACGATAGAGTCGCAGGCGTTCCTGCTAAAAATTTACCAAAATACCTACAACAATTTAAAAACAAACCTAGTGTAGGTGGAGTACAGCAAGTTGATTTTGAAGCCATTAATGCTTTAAAACCTGATCTTATCATCATTTCCGGACGACAAAGTAAATTTTATGATAAATTAAAAGAAATAGCTCCAACTTTATTTGTAGGTCTTGATAATGCAAATTTTTTAAGCTCTTTTGAAAACAATGTCTTAAGCGTTGCAAAACTTTATGGTTTGGAAAAAGAAGCTTTGGAAAAAATTTCAGATATTAAAAATGAAATTGAAAAAGCCAAAAGTATAGTTGATGAAGATAAAAAAGCTCTTATTATTCTTACAAATTCTAACAAAATTTCAGCCTTTGGTCCTCAATCTCGCTTTGGGATTATTCACGATGTTTTAGGGATTAACGCAGTAGATGAGAATATAAAAGTAGGCACTCACGGTAAAAGTATCAATTCTGAATTTATATTAGAAAAAAATCCTGATTATATTTTTGTTATTGATAGAAATATCATTGTAGGCAACAAAGAACGAGCGCAAGGCATACTCGATAATGCGCTTGTCGCTAAAACCAAAGCAGCACAAAACAAAAAAATTATCTATCTTGATCCAGAATACTGGTATTTAGCAAGTGGAAATGGACTAGAGTCTTTAAAAACTATGATTTTAGAAATCAAAAACGCTGTAAAATAATACAACCTCGCAAGGGCTAGTCTCTTGCTTTAATACTTAATAAAATATTTGGGATTTTCAAGAAAGTTTTAGTGGCGGACAGAGAGGGATTTGAACCTTTTTTTAAATAAAAATATTTTTATGTTATAATAAATCTTTAAAAAGGAGTAAAAAATGAACTTAGAATTTTCAAAAGAAACACAACATTTTTTAACTAATTATTGTAAAGATAACAATTTAAGTGAAAAAGAAGTTTTAGAACTTGCTTTAAGTTATTTAGAACATAAAATAAGAATTGATGGTTATAAAAAGGATATAGAACTTTATAAGCAAGGTAAATTAAAGACTTTAGATTTTGATGAAACTTTTAATGATATTAGAAAAGATTTAGAATAAATGAAAATTGTTCCAACTCCTAAATTTAAAAATGAGCTTAGGCATATTGTTAATTTTATAAACTTAGATAGTTCTTTTTATGCTAAAGAATTTCTTAATGATATTTATCCAATTTGTAGAAATCTTTCTTTTATGCCTTATAAAAATAGAAAATCTTTGTCTTTTGATAATGAAAATATAAGAGATTTGATTTTTAAAGGTTATATTATCCCTTATCTTATCGATAAAAGTAAAAATGAAATTGTGATTTTAGGCATATATAAAAGTAATCTTTGGGATTGATTTTATATTTTATTTTTTTAGAATTCTTACTTCCATATTAGCATTCTTTTTCATCTAATTTCTTAAATAATTCCAAAATATCTTATTTTCTAATGGATTATTTTCCAATTTTAGAATAATATTTATTTATTATAGTTCTAGATTATTCTTTTTTCAAATATATAATGTTGATATATAAATACTTGGAATTTTCAATAAAGTTTTAGTGGCGGACAGAGAGGGATTTGAACCCTCGAGACCCGTTAAGATCTGCACCCTTAGCAGGGGTGTGGTTTCAGCCGCTCACCCATCTGTCCAATAAAGTAAAGTGTGATTATACAAAAAAATAAATAATACCTAGCTTAAAAAGCTAGGAAAAATCAAAGGCTAAGATAAGCCAAAAGCAAAGTTACAACAACCCCTGCTCCAAGAACTGCAAATTGTTTACTTCTATCTTTTTTATTTGCAAACAAAGTAATCATAAGCCCTGAAATATAAAGCATAAATAAAGTAATACCAAAGCCTACGCTAAGCACAGAAAAATACCAAGCACCCTTATCTTTATGAAGCATAATCATATCTCCAAGTAAAGATCTTGTTTTTAAGGTAATATTGTATTCATTAGTAGAATTTTGAGTTATATTAGCACTATAATGAGTTCCACCTATTGTTATACCTTTATCTTTACTTTTAATTATATTTGTATTAGATGGTACTTTTAAACCATTTGTTTTTAAATACTCTATTAAAGCTTCTCTTTCTTTACCACTTTCTATAACTTTTGACAATTGATACTGCTCAACTTTTAAGCCCACATCTTGATTAATACCAAAAATATATGCTATACCCGTTAAAGCAAAAAGCAAAGCACAAGGCAAAAAGAACAAACTAAGATAGATATGAACCTGTCTAAACAATTTATTTTTATTGATCATTTTAACTCCTTTTTGATTATCAAAATTTGTGATATTTTGACAAAACAAAGTGAAGCAAAAGTGAATTTTAAATAAAAAGTTTATATTTTTTAAAACAAAGAAAAGAAAAAGCCCTATGATTATAGGGCTTAAGAATTATTTTTTATCAATCACTTGATAATTATAAGGAGCAAGCTCTTTATCATGCTCTAAAAGTTCTTTTGGAGGATTGCCATTAACATCTTTTTCATCTGCATAGTAACGCTCTCCAGCTTTATGATTATTAACATCTACTTTATAATAAAGCTCTCCTGGATTAAATTTTTGAATATCTTCAAAACCTAAATTTGAAGTTTTAAAATCTTTAATTCCATTTGCCGCTGCAATTTCTACAAGTTTAGTTTGTCCCATTCTTGCCATATCAACAGCTTGCAATAACATTCTTGAAGCTTCGCGAGGATTATGGAAACCAGTTGAGTTTTCAGCATTAACAAAATCCGCTCTCATTTGAGCTTTACGATGAAGTTCTAAAACTTCTTTTAGCTCTTCACTAATTTTTTTCGCATCAGCTTTTCCATCGCTTTGGAATTTTTCCATATTACCTAGCTCATCGCGTAGTTTTTTAGTATCCATAATCAAACTAACAATTGCGTACTCTGCAGTTCTTTGATCATGCGCAACGCTATTTTGTATGTCAAGCACTTGAGCTTTTAAATAATCTTCGCTTTGTTTATGACAAGACTTACAAGCAGAGTTAATATCTCTTAAAGGAGAAGTGATGTTGTGTTGAGTAACCTTTTTAGCTCCTTCTCTAACATAAGGCATATGACAATCCACGCAACTTACCCCATTTGCAGCATGCACACCGCCACTATAAAGTTCACTTTCTGGATGTTGAATTTTAATAATTTGCGCTCCTGTTAATTTATGAGTAAAATCAGCTCCAAATACTCCACGAACTTTATCATAATAATCATCTAGCATTTCAATTCTAAATGGTTGTCCTTTTTTCCATTCACTCCAAGGAAAAGTTAAAACTATACCATCGGTTTCAATCTCTTTAGCTTTATTACCATCTCTCCAAAACTCATACTCATCATAATTTTTCTGAGTTCCATTCCACCATTTTTTAGAACTATCATCTACAATAGTTTCACCCATTACTTTTACTTTTTTCCCTGTTGGTTTAAAATAGTATTCAACATGGCATTGAGAGCAAACTAAAGTTCTCATTTCTTCTCTTGTAGCTTTTACGCCTTGTACTGGATCTTTTTCATATCCTCTAGAAACTAAAGCATTAATAGCTGCTGGACGAGTAAGTCTTAAACTCATATCATTTGGATTGTGACAATCTGCACAAGTTACACCCATTCTTTTACCACCATGTGGGCCTGCATGTTCAGGTGAATTTTCTACTATACCATCAACAGCTGGGATATTTTTAATCATAGTCCAATAATTTGTAGAGTTAAAAGCAGTAAAATCCCCTTTAGCAACATTTTTTATAAGCCATGGAGTCCATCCACTATGACAATTCATACAAGCTGCAGGTTGACCTTTAAAAGCAGCAAGTCCATGGGCATTAAGAAAATCTTTGTTGTTTCTTGCTGTTTTCATTTGATCTACTTGAACCCAAAAATGCCCTCTTTCTTCATTGAAATCAAGGCTAAAAGGATATCCTGCCCAAAGTATGGTTAATTGAGGAAAGCGAATCAATTTTGAATAAGCTAAATTACCACCAAATTCAGTAGTCTTAGGCTCTTCTTTTTCAACCGTTAAATACATTTTTAGTTGTTCTGGAAAAACCTTACCCCATTTTTCAAAATTTGGATCATCATCACTAAGCAAAGAAAAATCAGCATTTGCTGCAATGGCATTTTTATTTGCTTCATCTTCTTTTTTTTGATTGATATCATTGTTTAGCCATAAAACTCCCGCTATAAGTAAAACCAAAACGACAATACCTAAGCGTAAAATATTTTTTTTCATTCATCTTCTCCTTATTAAATTCCGTGTTTATGTCCAACATCTTTATGACAAGAAGCACAATTTAATGACTTGTCTGCATGTGGATTTGTTGTAGCATTGATAGCCGTTTGAGCAAAATCTGCATGACAGCGTATGCAGTTTTCTTGCACCATTTTTCTGCTTTTTTCAGTCGCACTCAAATTTGTAGGCAACTCATCAAGTTTAAAAGTAAAAGCATAAGCATGCCCTAAACCACTTTGAGCCTTAGCTATCCACTTAGCTACAAAATTATGTGGCAAATGGCAATCCACGCAAGTTGCTCTTGGTTCGCCTTTGACTTTTTGAGAGTGCGGCCCTGCCATGTATTCGTTATAAACTTCATTCATAATATGGCAGTTATTACAAGATTCACTTGCATTGCTTAAATAAGATGTGCCCTTAGCGTTATAAAAGGTATAAAACCCAACCGCAAAGAAAACAAAAAGCAAAACAAGAAAAATAGTAAAAAGATTCGAAGTTTTCTTCAAAATTTTCCTCCTTAAAATTATCATTTCTTAAAATCTTCAATGAAACAACAATGTCACAGAATTTCCCAGAAATAAATTTTGTGATTCTAACATAGATGAATTTAATATAATTTTAAAGATATATTTACTCTTAATTAACCTAAAAAATTTAAAACTTTTATTCAATAATTTCAAAATAAATGATAAAATACAACTAAAAAAGGAAAAATTAATGCAAACAAGTCCTGATATGTTTATCAATCGCGAACTTTCTTGGCTTCGCTTTAATTCTCGTGTTTTAGACCAATGTTCTAAAAATTTACCCTTGTTAGAAAAATTAAAATTTATAGCTATATATTGCACTAATTTAGATGAATTTTATATGATACGCGTCGCAGGCTTAAAACAACTTTTTTCAGCTGGAGTTAATGCAAGCAGTAGCGATGAAATGACCCCGTTACAACAATTAAAAGCCATACGCAAATATTTACACCAAGAAAAAGAACTTTTGGAGCGTTATTTTAATGAAATCACAAGTGAATTAGAAAAAGAAAATCTTTTCATAAAACATTATGAGAATTTAGATGAAAATTTAAAACAAAAATGTGATGAGTATTTTTTCTCTAATATTTTTCCTGTTATTGTTCCAATAGCTGTTGATGCTACTCACCCTTTTCCGCATTTAAACAACTTATCTTTTTCACTAGCGGTTAAAATTTGCGATAAAGCGCATCCTGAACTTGTAAAATTTGGAATGATTAGAATTCCAAGAGTTTTACCTCGTTTTTATGAAGTAAGTGCAAATATTTATGTTCCTATAGAAAGTATAGTCCATCAACACGCAGAAGAAATTTTTCCAGGCTATAAACTCTTAGCTTCAGCAGCATTTAGAGTGACTAGAAATGCAGATATGGTAATAGAAGAGGAAGAAGCTGATGATTTTATGATGATTTTAGAACAAGGCTTGAAGCTTCGCAGAAAAGGAGCTTTTGTAAGATTGCAAATTCAAAAAGATGCAGATGAGCAAATCGTAGAATTTCTTAATACTCACATGAAAATTTTTCATAAAGATGTTTATGAATATTCTATTTTACTCAATCTCCCTAGCCTTTGGCAAATCGCAGGAAATAAAACCTTTACGCATCTTTTAAGCCCACTTTACACGCCTAAAACTTTACCACCTTTTGATGAGAATTTATCTATTTTTGATGCTGTAGAAAAAGAAGATATACTCATTATACAACCTTTTGAAAGTTTTGATCCAGTTTATAAATTTATCAAAGAAGCAAGCAAAGATCCTGAAGTAATTTCCATAAGAATGACACTTTATAGAGTTGAAAAAAATTCCAATATAGTTCAAGCTTTAATTGATGCTGCAAGCGATGGAAAACAAGTAACTGTGATGGTAGAATTAAAAGCACGCTTTGATGAAGAAAACAATCTTCATTGGGCAAAAGCTTTAGAAAATGCCGGAGCTCATGTTATTTATGGCATTACAGGTTTTAAAGTCCACGCTAAGGTTTCTCAAGTCATACGCAAACAAGGAGATAAACTTAAATTTTATATGCATTTAAGTACGGGAAATTATAATGCAAGCAGTGCTAAAATCTATACTGATGTGAGTTATTTTACAAGCAAAGCAGAATTTGCAAGAGATACGACAAGCTTTTTTCACATCTTATCGGGCTTTAGCAAAAATCGTCGCCTTCAAACTCTTTCAATGAGCCCAAATCAAATCAAAGAAAAAGTTTTAGAAATGATACGCATTGAAACAAGCAAGAAAAATGAAGGTGTGATTGTAGCTAAAATGAATTCTCTTGTAGATAGTGATATCATACAAGCGCTTTATGAAGCAAGTATGGAAGGAGTGCAAATCGATCTTATCATACGCGGAATTTGTTGCTTAAAACCTGATGAAGAATACAGCAAAAACATACGCGTTAGAAGCATCATAGGAAAATACTTAGAACATGCTAGAGTATTTTATTTTAAACATAGTGAGCCAAATTATTTTATATCGAGTGCAGATTGGATGCCAAGAAATTTAGAGCGTCGCTTAGAACTTATGACTCCTATATATGATGAAAGAAGTAAAGCTAAATTAGCTCAATTTTTACGCTTGCAACTTAGTGATAATGTTTTAGCTTATGAGCTTAAAAACAATGGAGAGTATGAAAAAATTCCTTCTTCTGAAAAAATCATAGATTCTCAACAAACCTTAGAAGAATATGTAAGTAAAATTTATAAAACACTTAAAAAAGATACAGATCAAAGTCGTGCAACGCACTTAGCTTCCAAACTTTTTAAGGAAAACTAAAAGTTTTTAGGGTTTTACACCTTAAAAACTTTAAACTATGAATTTTTATTAATCTTCAAATTTCAATAAACATTGATTTAAAACTGGTGGAAGCGAGGGGAATCGAACCCCTGTCCAAAAATAATCCCACAAAGACCTCTACATGCTTAGCAAAGATGACTACTTCACCCTACTTCGCTCATCTTCCAAAACTCAAAAGCAAGGCTAAGACTTTATTTCACCTCAACGCTTGTCAAACGCAAGGCTACACTATCAAAAATGACCGAAAATTAAGCTAGATAGTATGACTTAAATTTCAGGCTCAACTGAACTTACGCAGCTTTAGCGTAAGCAGGAGCGAATTTAACGTTGTTTGCGTTTAATTTTATTTGGGCTTTTTACGCTTTGCCCAAAGCGACATGCCATCTAAGCAGACTTACTCCTGTCGAAGCCAAGTCGCTCCCTTATTTAGAAATAATATTTGGAACATTAACAATTAAAGGATTAAAAACCGCTAAAACAGAATCATCATTTTCATATGAACGACAATATTTTTCAAACTGATCACTCATCAAAAGCATCCAATCCGTAAATTCATCACTAGCAGGCCCATTAAAGCGATTTGCTTGCGCCATCATCTCTTCACAAAATACACAAAAATCAGTCACTTCTTCAAGATTTAAGCGTCTTGCTGCCCAAGCGGTATTGTGTGCTAAAGTTTCAAGCTCTTTTATGGCTTCTTTATAACGCACACTATCGCTTCCAAGCTTGATGATTAAAGGTTCAAACCTATCGCACATGGTTCTAAAAAATTGTAAAAATTTTTCTATATCGTCAATTTCATAATCTAATTCTAATTTTGTTAAAATTCCCATTTTTAAACCATAATCATTAAAGTTTAATGTAAATTCTAGCAAATTTTAGCTAAAATCTTATTTTAATTTTTCCAAAATATAAGCAAAGATATGGATAGAATAGTAGAAATAGAAAAATACTCCTTTGATGAAACTTACGAAACTTCGTTGCGTCCTTCAAATTTTGATGGTTATATAGGTCAAGAAAGCATTAAAAAAAATTTAAATGTCTTTATAGCTGCAGCCAAAAAACGCAATGAATGTTTAGATCATATACTTTTTAGTGGTCCTGCAGGACTTGGAAAAACAACACTAGCTAATATCATCTCCTATGAAATGAGTGCAAATATCAAAACAACCGCCGCTCCTATGATAGAAAAAAGCGGAGATTTAGCCGCTATTTTAACCAATCTTAGCGAAGGGGATATACTTTTTATCGATGAAATTCATCGCTTAAGTCCTGCTATCGAAGAAGTGCTTTACCCTGCAATGGAGGATTACCGCCTTGATATTATCATAGGTAGTGGTCCAGCTGCTCAAACCATAAAAATCGATTTACCAAAATTTACTCTTATAGGGGCTACAACGCGTGCAGGTATGCTTAGCAATCCTTTGCGTGATCGTTTTGGTATGCAATTTAGATTAGAATTTTACAAAGATAGCGAACTTGCCCTCATCTTGCAAAAAGCAGCTTTAAAACTTAATAAAACTTGCGAAGAAAAAGCCGCACTTGAGATCGCTAAAAGAAGTCGTTCAACCCCTAGAATAGCTCTAAGGCTTTTAAAAAGAGTTAGAGATTTTGCCGATGTTAATGATGAAGAGATTATCACAGAAAAAAGGACTAATGAGGCCTTAAATTCTTTAGGGGTTAATGAGCTTGGTTTTGATGCGATGGATTTAAGATATCTTGAACTTTTAACCGCTGCTAAGCAAAAACCTATCGGGCTTGCAAGTATTGCTGCGGCTTTAAGTGAAGATGAAAATACCATAGAAGATGTAATCGAGCCTTATTTATTAGCTAATGGCTATATAGAACGCACTGCAAAAGGGCGTATAGCAAGTGCAAAAAGTTATAGTGCTTTAAAACTAAACTATGAAAAAACTTTATTTGAGGAGTAAATTTTGCAAAATGGAAAATTCTTTCTTATAAGCTTTATTTTAGTCATTTTATTTCTTTTGCTTTACCTTTTTAAAGGTTTTTTACTTGTAATTATCATAGCTAGTTTAATGGCGGTAGCTACCTCAAATATCAATGCGAAATTTTTAAATCTTACTAAAGGGCATAAATTTTTAGCTTCCATTCTTACAACAACTTGTATGGTTTTGCTTTTCTTTGCACCTTTTGTTTATGCTATGATAGAACTTGCCAAAGCTTTAAAAAATTTTGATATTAATTTAGTCACACAAACTCTTGATTATGTCAAAAATTATCAATTTACCTTGCCTGAAAGCTTTAATTTTTTAGAACCTAAAATCAAAGAATTTTTAGCATCTATAGATTTAAATAGTATTTCTAAACAAATTCTAAGTTATGCTTCAAGTTTTACAAAATCAGGAGCTAAATTTCTTATAGATATGGTTTTAATTTGCGTATTTTATTTCTTTGCAAATCTATATGGAACAGAACTTGTTATCTATCTTAAATCCATCATTCCTATTGATAAAAAAGAACTTGATGATGTTTTAAGCGAGGTGGGTAATGTTATGGCTGTTGTACTTTACTCTATGGTGATTGTAGCGATATTTCAAGGTGCGCTTTTTGGTTTAATCACAATATTTTATGGTTATGATGGAATTTTAATGGGAGTAATTTTTGCTGTAAGTTCTCTCATACCTGCTATAGGAGGTGCTTTAATTTATATGCCTGTAAGTCTTTATGAATTTGCCTCAAACAATCTTAACTCAGCTCTTGTTATTTTTATTTATTCTGTAATTGTAATTTCTTTTATAGCAGATACTTTAATCAAACCTTTAATCATCAAATGGATCAACAAAAAACTTGTAAAAACCCCTACTAAAATCAATGAACTTTTAATTTTCTTGGCTATGATAGCAGGAATTTCTACCTTTGGTTTTTGGGGTATTATATTAGGTCCTGCGATTTTAACCTTTTTTGTATCAACTTTAAGAATGTATGTGATTTTAAAAGATAAGAATTTAATTTAACTTGCCTTAAAAAAGGCAAGTTTGATGTTCTAGGCTTTTGGGCCTATCATTTTAGTAGGATCAACAAATTTATTGAAATCTTCTTCGCTAACCAAACCAAGCTCCATTGCGCTTTCTTTTAAAGAAATACCTTTTTTATGGGCATTTTTGGCTACTTTAGCAGCGTTTTCATAACCTATGTGTGGATTTAGAGCGGTAACTAGCATTAAAGAATTATGAAGATTATGATCGATTTTTGCACGATTTGGTTCTATGCCTACAGCACAATGGATATTGAATGAATGCATAGAATCAGCCAACAAATCAAGACTTTGCAAGAAATTATAAATAATCACAGGCTTAAACACATTAAGTTCAAAATTTCCTTGACTTGCTGCAAATCCGATAGCTGCATCATTTCCCATCACTTGTACAGCAACCATAGTAACAGCTTCACACTGGGTAGGATTTACCTTACCTGGCATAATCGAACTTCCTGGCTCATTTTCAGGGATGATAAGCTCACCAAGACCGCATCTTGGGCCTGAAGCTAACCATCTTATATCATTTGCAATTTTCATTAAATTTGCAGCCAAACCTTTCATAGCTCCATGAGTAAAATTAATCGCATCATGACTTGTTAAAGCATGAAATTTATTTGGACTTGAAATAAATTTTGTACCTATAAGTTGAGTTAGCTCTTCACTTACTTTTTGGCTTAATTCTGGATGTGCATTAAGCCCTGTTCCCACTGCGGTTCCTCCTATGGCAAGTTCTCTTAAAGTTGGTAAAGAAGCGATGATTTGCTCTTTTGAATGTAAAAGCATAGAAAGATATCCACTAAATTCTTGCGCTAGAGTAAGTGGAGTAGCATCTTGTAAATGCGTGCGTCCTATCTTGATAATACCATCAAATTCTTTTACTTTTTTTTCAAAAGTTGCAATAAGCTCATCAAGCGCAGGGATAAGCTTTTTCTCTACTTGCTCAACCGCAACGATACTCATAGCTGTTGGAAAAGTATCATTTGAACTTTGACTCATATTAACATGATCATTTGGATGTACAAGCTTTTCTTTGCGAAAATCCCCGCCCATGATTTCAGTGGCACGATTTGCAATAACTTCATTCATATTCATATTGCTTTGTGTGCCTGAACCTGTTTGCCAAATCGCAAGTGGAAAATTATCATCAAATTTACCTGCGATAATCTCATCGCAAGCTTGAACTATAGCATTTTTCTTAGCATCATCAAGTTTGCCAAGTTTGTTATTGACCAAAGCTAAAGATTTTTTAAGATTTGCAAAAGCATAGATTAAAACCTTTGGCATTTTCTCACAACCGATTTTGAAATTTTCAAAACTTCTTTCAGTTTGAGCTCCCCAATATTTGTCATTTGGAACCTTAACTTCACCCATGGTATCATGTTCAACTCTGTATTCCATAATTTTTTCCTTTGATTAAAATTTTATTTATTATAAGCTAAAAAAATAAATACTTTCAAAAACGTTTTCCCACTGAACTCATTAAATGCAATTCATAGGCATTATGAGAAAATCTATTCATTAACATAAACTGCCAAAATACATTGTTTTTATATAAAAATTCTGAATTAAAACCTTGACTTAAAATATTATCTTTTAATTTATATTTTTGAATAAAAGCAATAGGAAAATCAACAAAACTAGCCTTATTTTCTAAAGTTCTTCCATAAATTCTTTTTTCAAAAATTACAAAAGTAGAAAAAGAAGCTTGATAATCATCTTGCTCTATATTTTTAGCAAGATTAAAACCTAAATTTGCATTTATGCTATGATGTTTTAAACTTTCATAATTTTTAGCAAAAGGACTTTTATTTTCTTTAAAATCTTCTTGATAAAAAAAACTATGTGTAAAATACATTAAAGGATTAAAAATAAAATCTTGACCTAAAATAATATCTTTAGTTACACCAAGCTGGGCTGAAGTTTGCAATGTTTTATATTTGCCTTCAATTGGCTGCTCTACTACAAAACGATTAAGAGTATTAAATCCTACACCTATACCTAATCCACTTAATATTTTTATAAAATCTAAATCATGGTTATAATTAAGCAATAAATCCATGTTATAACTCTTCAAATCACTACCATTATTAAAATTAAATTTAGCGCTAGAAAGAGATAAAGCATAAGCTAAAAAGCCTGATGAGAAATTTTCTCCTAAAGAGATATTAGCACCTGTTTTTTGACCTGAAAAATCTTTATCTTTATAGTATTTATAACTTGGAGTAAGATGCCAAAAATATTCTTCATTGCTAAAAATTCTAGGTAAATAAGTACTAGCAAGTAAGATATTATTGTTTTGTGCAAAATTATTAATATTAAGAGGATGAAGGGTAAATAACATATTATTTTGCATTAAATTAGATTGATTATGATTACTAAAAGTGCTTAAATACCCTGAACCTTCTATTCTATTTAATTTAGTCTTTACATCTATTCCATTATCTAAAGAAGCAAAAAATTCCTGATAAGTCTGACTCAAGTCTGCCCTAGATCGCAATTGTCTTAAAGCATTTCCCAAGCTTGTATTAGGAATTTCGTAAGCATTTGGCTTTAAATTAGGTTTTATTAAGGTTTTATTAATACTCACTAAATCATCACTTAAAACAAAATCAAAATTTAAAGCATAGGTATTTTGTATCAAAACATGATTAAAAGATGATAAACTTTTTTCCAAATCTCCCAAATTAATTTTCACTGGCTTATTTAAGATATAGTATTTAGGTAAAGGAATATATTCTAAATTCCCGCTCTTAATATCATAAGTTTTTGCAATCAGTTTAGAATTTTTATAATTACCAAAATCAAGTTGCAATTTAGAATCAACTCCTTCTTGAGTATAAGTTCCTTGCACGGTTAAATCATTCAAATCTTCATTTCCAGGTCTAACTATGCCTTTATTGTTTAAATTTTGCCCTACAATACCATTACCGCTTAATATTGCTTTTTGTTCTACATAAGCATTATTTTTAACTTTTCCTTTAAGCTTTAATTCTCCTTGTTTGATTAAAGTTGCACCCTCATAAGTATTTTGACCACTGATAATCAAAATACCTTCACCTTCTTTAGATAACCCTATGTTAAGATTAGCTAAATGTGTAGGTTTATTAATAGCACTTGATAAATGAGTACTTTCATCCCATTTTCTTTGACTAATATCATTAGAAAATTCAGCATCATAACCTGCAGTGTTTATAGTATAATAAGCTGTATTAGGTTCTTGCTCATATTTTAATACATCCTGATCACTGAGTCTGTTTGCATCTAAAATACTCAGTCCTTTTAACGCCTTTTGTGCATCTAAAATTCCTTGTCCAAATAATTCTTCTTTCTCAACTCTAACTACTCCATTAATAGAACTAATAGTGGAAGTATTAAGTTTTTGTGACTGCGCACTATCTCTATTATCCCAAATATAATCACTATAATCAATCCATTGTCCATTAACTTGAACTTGTATTCCATTGTAAAGCTGTTTTAAATCCCGTTTTATTTCATCTTCTATCCCAGGTGGATCTTGCGAAATATACACAATAAGAAATTTAGGTTGATTTGTTCCATCGGTTACTTGTTTAACAGTAAATTTTGGAGCCTTATAATTTTTATTTGCTGTACTTAATAGTATATCAGCAATTTGCTTACCATCCAAAAAGGGGAAATTTTGCTTGACCAGTGCCGCTGTTCCACTTACCATAGGTGCTGCCATAGAAGTTCCACTTTTTTTTGTAAACTTATCATTAGTGCTTGAATCAACATTATTAATATTTACTCCAGCAGCAACTAAAGAAAAATTCGTAGCTCCCTTAAAACCATTACTAAAATCAGCCAAACCTTGACTTTTAATTATTAAAGTCCCATCTGATTCTAAAGTAATCTCATTTGCATCCAAAGCTCCAACAGCCAACCAAGCTCTTAAAGATTCATCATAACTTGGTAAAATCGCATGCAAAGCAGGGCTAAGAATTCCTTCATTACCAGCAGCAAATACATTTAATACTCCCTTGTCCTTGCTAAGCCTCATCATATCATTAGCAACCTTATCTGCTTTCATAACATATTCCAAAGGAGTATTACAGATATTATAGCTTGTCCCTTGATTAGTTTGAGTACAATCTACTAATCCAGAATTTGAAGCCTTAAGATTAAAATAAGGATAAAAATTAATACCCCAGCTATTATTAATAATACTCACATCTTTGAAAAAATTATAAATATCAGGAATTTGAGTGTAAGAGCCATTTGGAAACACCCCAGCTCCATAAAATTTTGCCCCATAAGCCACTCCATAAGGTTTGCTATCGCCTATCTTTGCTCCAACAGCTATACCTGCTACATGACTTCCGTGTGTTGATTTTTTCAAATCAGGTATAAGCTGTTTCCCAGCTGTATCAGTAGGATAAGTAGACTTTAAAATCTTATCCTTTAAACTAATATGATCTTGATTAAAAGCATCATCGGCTACACCTATTATAATAGTATCTCCGCTATACCCTAGCTTATGTACTTTATCAATATGATGAAGTTCAAATTCGCTTAAAGCAAAAAGTTTACAAACTAAAGTTAAACAAAAAAATTTTTTCATTTCTATTCTACCGTTACGCTTTTAGCCAAATTTCTTGGCATATCCACATCATTGCCAAGTCTTATGGAAATTTCCATCGCCAAAAGTTGAGTAATGACCATCATTTCAAAAAATTCACACATATAATGATCTTGCTCATTGGTTTTTATAAAATCATCACTTAAATCAAATTCTAAAGGTGAAATGCTAAGCACTGTAGAATCCCTAGCAATAAGCTCTTCAACATTTGATTTTGTTTTTTCATAAAGCATGTGCTTTGGCATTAAAGCTATAGTATAAAGCTTAGAATCAGCCAAAGCAATAGGGCCATGTTTCATCTCTCCTGCAGGATAACCCTCAGCGTGAAGATAAGATAATTCTTTAAGTTTCAAAGCTCCTTCTAAAGCCAAAGGATAAAACACATCTCTGCCTATAAAGAAAAAGCCATGTCCATCTAAATAACGCTTGGATAAACGATGAATTTTTTCATGTAAAGCCTGTTTTACACTCACGCAATTTGGAGTATGCAAAAGTGCTTTAATTTCAGCAGAAACATTTAAATTTCTTTTTTGTGCCATAAAAATAGCAAGCATCCAAAGTGTTAAAACCTGAGTAGCAAAAGCTTTAGTTGAAGCAACTCCTTTTTCTATGCCCGCACGAGTTAAAAGACTTAGATGTGCTAAACGCACTATATTAGAATTATCCACATTGCAAATTGCAAAAGTCTTAGCACCCTGCTCTTTTGCAATCTTTAAAGCCTCTAAAGTGTCTGCTGTTTCTCCACTTTGAGAAATAACGATAAATAAAGAATCTTTTTTTATAATTGCTTCACGGTATCGAAATTCACTTGCAATTTCTACTTTAGCTTTAACTTTAGCAATTCTTTCAAACAAATAAGCACTTGCCATTGCAGCATGATAGCTTGTTCCACAAGCACAAAGCGTGATTTCATCTGCTTGACTTAAATCTTCATTGTTTAGCTCATCAAAAACGACTTCATCGCCTTGAATACGCCCCATTAAAACTTCACTCATCACGCGACTTTGTTCATAAATTTCTTTTTCCATAAAAAAACGAAAGCCGTCTTTTTTTGCATAAGCCTTATCGCCTGAAAGCTTAGAAAAACAAAGTGATTTTAAAATATCATTTTCATAAACGACAAGCTCATCTTTACTCGCGTATCCCAAGCTTAAATCTTCAAGATACATTACCTCATCACAACTTCCTATCAAAGGCGCATCACCTGAAGAAAAATACCATTCTTTATTTGCATTTTTACCTATAATCAAAGGAGCAGCATTTTTTGCAAAATACACATGATTGGGATCTTTTTTTGTTACCAACAAAGTAGCAAAAGCACCGCGAAGTTCTTTGATGGTTTTTTGCCAAGCTTCAAAAACTCCCAAATTTCTTGCATAAAATTCAAAAAGCTGGACAATAACTTCTGTATCGGTTTGACTTAAAAAACTCACGCCTTCTTTTTCAAGTTTATCTTTGATTTCTTTATAATTTTCTATAATACCATTGTGAATCACACAAGAATACTGTCCTAAATGAGGATGTGCGTTGATTTCAGTAGGCTTACCATGAGTTGCCCATCTTGTATGACCTATAGCAAAACCATAACCTTGACTTTCAAAATCCGTGCATTTATTCGCCAAATTTTCAAGTTTTCCTACAGCTTTAAAAAAACTAAGCTCTCCTTCTTGCATCACTGCCATACCCGCACTATCATAGCCACGATATTCTAATTCTTTAAGTCCATTTAGTATAATTTGTTTTTTTTCATTATTTCCTATATAGCCTACGATTCCACACATTTTTTTACTCACTTATTAATAAATTAACTAACTTTTGCTCGCTATGTTCTAATTTTTCATTCTTTTGAAAAATAAAAATATTACGCGTCCTTTGTCTTATGGTTTGAATTTTTGCTGCACATAAAACAAGTTCAAGTTCATTAAAAACATTCATCAAATACGCCATTAAACCCTGCTGATCTTTAGTATTAAGACCTAATTTGGCATACATTTTAGAATAATTTAAGTCTAATTTTAACTCATCTTTTTTAATGATTGGCTTTTTAATTTTTTTCAAATTAAAACCAGAAAGATTTGAATTTAAAAGCTCGCAAAGTTTTAGTTTTTGCTCATCACTGATAATATTATCATATTCAAATCTTAAATAAATTTTATCATCAAAAAGTTCAAAAAAATTCATGAAAATAAGATTTAAATTTGTTAAAGAACTTAAAATAATGGCAATATTAAAATGAAGTGGTGCAACAATTTGCAAACTAAGATTTGTTTCATTGCTAAACCAAAATTTAAAATCATTTTCTTTGGCTAATTTAGAAATCATAACAATATCTTCAAAAGTATTTTTTATAATAAAAAGATTTGATTTGATATGTATGATTTTATCTTGCAAAATTTCATCTTGCTCTAAAAAAATCTTACTTCTTTTAAGTGTTAATTCTTTTTTTACTCTTCTTGCGCTTTCTTCAAGTAGATTTTCATCTTCAAAACCTTGTTTTGCATTTTCTAAAAGTTTATCAAGAACTCTAAAATAAAAAGCATTATAATTTAAAGCCTTAGCCTTTAGCCAAGTTAAAGTGTATAAAAGCTCTAAATTTTCTAAATTTTCTAGCTTAGAAACCAAGCTACTTACAACAATAGGATTGTATATATCTTCTTTTTCTACAAGATCTTTTAAGGCATTATTGTTTTTAAATATCTTAAGACCCCATTCTAAAATTTCATTCTTTAAATCAAATTTGGAGCAATACGCTCTATATATGCCTGCTAAAGAAATTTCATTTTCACTTTCTATAGCGCTTAAAAGTATCACAAGCTTTAAAATCATTTTTTCATCGGTTTTAAGTTTTTGGAGTATCTCAAGCTCATCTTCGTATTTTTCAAATTCACTTAACATAAGAAAAACTTGCTCATCAAAACTATAATTTCCTTCTTCATCGCTTAAAAAACGAACTGTCCAAAAAGGCTTACATAAATCTTTTAAAATTCCACTATCAAGCAAAAGTTTTAAAACACAAAAACTATGCCTTTTATAAAAAATTTTCTCAAAAAGTATTAAAGCTTTTTCTATATCTTTTTTACCGTATTTCAATCTTCCTAGGGCAAAAACCAAGTTAAGATCGAAAATAACATGTTTATCTTCAAGTTTTAATAAGTATTCTAAAACTTCCACAAGAGTTTTAAATTTATATTCTTGTTTAAGAGTATGATTTAATCCATCTTGAATTTGCTTTGCTAAAAAGTGTGTATAAAAACCTATAGTATGCATACTTTGCAAAGCCTTTTGAACCAACAACTCATTTGCTCCAAAATGTTTTTTAGCTTTTTTATACATTAATTCACTCAAATCATGAACATTAATAAGTAAAAATTCATCCTCATCTTTAGCACTTAATAAATTCATCGCTGATTTTAAAGAAAGTAAAAAATCTCCAGCTAAACGCAACTCGCTTAATTTTTTTTCATCTATAAAATTTAAAGCATAATTTTTTGGAGAAGTCTTAAAAAGAACAAGCAAACTCTCTAAGGATCTTAAATGATTTAATCCGCCAAAATCTTTTAAGATATTAAATTCTTGCTTTATAAATGGAATGTCAAATTCTTTAAAATTTTCTAGCAAAAGCTTGGCAAAATCATTTTTATTTTCTTTTAAAATACTCTCAAATTTTGTCTTAATCCCTTTAAATAAAATCCTAGAACCACATATGAAACGAGTTTGTATTATAGAAGTCTTAAGCTCATTGCTAGCATTATAAAGTCCATTAAATTCTAAGATAACCGAATCAATTTGCAAATGCGCATCATTTAAAATTTCGATAAAAGCCTTAATCATAGGTTTTAAATGAAAAGCCTTAATATCTTTATAAACAAAAATCAAAGAAATACTTTCATTAAAACAAAGACTATTATTTGCATATGCTTTGCTTGCTAAAACACAAAAAGGGATATTATCACTTGGAGGTGAAAAATCATCAAAATAATCTTTAAGAACTATATCATAAGCTTTTTTTATGAAATTATCCATATTTTTAGAATGATATAAGCTAAACGCCCCTTGCTTAAGAAAAAATTTTCTACAACTTTGGGTATAGGAACTAAGATTTTTTTTAAAAATTTCTAATTCTTTATTTAACAAAATTTCTACTCTCTTTAAAATTTTAATATCTTAATAATAATCTTAACAAAAATATCTTTTATTTTGGCTTTTTCTATAAACTCTTTTTCAGTAAGCAAAAATTATAATGCTTTATTTAAAAACAGCAAAAGAGTAAAATTAAAATGAAAAATTTAATTACCAAACTAGAAAATGAAGAAAGATTAAACCAAGAAGAAGCCAATGCACTTTGGGATCTAGATCTTTTTATCCTAGGCAAATACGCCCATAAAAAACGCACCAAACTTCATGGAAAAAAAGTTTATTTTAATATCAATCGCCATATAAATCCTACAAATATTTGTGCGGATACCTGTAAATTTTGTGCCTTTTCAGCCCATAGAAAAAATCCTAATCCTTATTTGATGACTCATGAAGAAATCATGAAAATTGTTGATGAAACCGTAAAACGAGAAACCAAAGAAGTGCACATCGTTTCAGCTCACAACAAAGATACAACTTGGCAATGGTATTTAGAAATTTTTAAAATGATAAAAGAAAAATATCCTAATCTTCATGTAAAAGCTATGACTGCTGCTGAGATTAATTTTTTACATCGTCGTTTTAAAATGAGTTATGAAGAAGTGATAGAAAAAATGCTTGAATACGGCGTTGATTCCATGCCAGGCGGCGGGGCTGAAATTTTTGATGAAGAGATACGTGCTAAAATTTGTAAGGGTAAGGTTAGCAGTGAAAATTGGCTTAAAATTCACAAAATTTGGCATCAAAAAGCTAGACAAAGTAACGCCACTATGCTTTATGGGCATATAGAAAAAAGAGAACATAGAATCGATCATATGCTAAGGCTTAGAGCCTTGCAAGATGAAACGGGTGGTTTTAACGCCTTTATCCCACTTGTATGGCAAAAGGATAATAGCTTTTTAGATGTTAAAGAACAGCTTGATAGCGAAGAGATTCTTAAAACTATAGCCATTTCGCGTTTAGTGCTTGATAATATCAAAAATATTAAGGCTTATTGGGCGACTATGAGTTTAAAATTAGCTATGGTAGCACAGGAATTTGGAGCAAATGATCTAGATGGCACGATAGAAAAAGAAAGCATACAGAGTGCAGGAGGTGCAAAGTCCGCTCGCGGAACAAGTTTGCAAACTTTCATTGAGCTGATTAAAACCTCAAATTTAATCCCTGTGGAAAGGGATAGTTTGTATAATGAGCTTAAAATTTATTAAAACATAATATAAGTTTTTTAGTTAAAATTCGTGTCTTTAATCTTAAGGATATAATGAAATAATGAAAAAAAGTATTTTTTTATCTTTTATAATAGTTTTTAATGGCTATGCCCTTAGCGATCAAGAGCTTATCGGCTCGAAAGAGGCTTATAAGCTAACGATTACCGGAGATGGGATTAATGTTGGAGTTATAGACTCGGCGATCAATGGTGAGCATCCTAGCTTAAAAGGTAAGGTTTTAGAGCAAACTTTTTCTACGGTTAATGGCAAGACTTACACGCCTGATTACTCAGTAGATACGCACGGAAGCCATGTCGCAGGCATTATAGGGGCTAAGTATATTGATGAGAATAAGCCTCACGGCGTAGCCTATAATGCTAAACTTTATGGGGTGCAAATTTTTGGCAATAATAAGGGTAGTGGAAGCTTTAATGCCCCTAATGTTTATGATTATTTTAAAGATAAAGATGTCAAAATCATCAATAATAGCTGGAATTCAACCACCTATCCTGTTGTAAGTATGACTCAAACAGGGCTTTATCTTGATGCCTATAAAAATAAGTCTTCTAACGAGCTTTTTGAGCAAATTCAGCAAAACTCTACAGCCAAGCAACTCAATCAACTCACAAAAGAAAATAAAACTCTCGTTGTCTTTGCGGCGGGTAATGAGGGTATTATAAGTCCGGGCATTATGGCTTTAAGCCCTCTTTATAATGAGGAATTGCGTTCTTTTTTAGCAGTGGGTTCTGTGGATTCTTCGCAAATTACAAAAAATCAAGATGGCAAACTAGTGGTTAATGGTAGAGGTTTGTCTGGTTTTAGTAATGGACTTTTAGGAGCGGAAAATTTTAGCTTGGTAGCACCGGGTTCTAATATTAAAAATGTTAATGCTGCTTATATGCAAAAATCTAGTTTTGGGCGTGTAGATAAAGATTTATACCGCACACAAAGTGGGACTTCAATGGCAGCGCCTATGGTTAGTGGGGCGGCGGCTTTGGTGGCACAACGCTTTCCTTTTTTAAATGGCAAACAAATCGCCGATGTGCTTTTAAGTACGGCAAATAAGGACTATATAGCTCCTAAACTCACGGTAAAAGAGACGAAATTGAAAGTTGTAGAATATCTTGGTAAAAGACCTATACTTATGGAAAAAACCTTTCATACTATTTTTTACATTGATACAGATATCCCTAAAAAAGCAGACGGCAGTGTGGATAAAGAGCAAGTTAAACGAGACCTTTCTCAAGCGGGTTATTCTAGATTTTATACTCCCATCACAGAATATCACGGAGTGGACGAAAGCAAATATGCCTCTATCCAAAAAGTCAGCAAAGAAAGTCTTTTTGGGCAGGGAATTTTAGATGTAACTAAGGCTATGAAAGGCTTGGCGACTTTGGACGCAAATCGCCTTAATAATAGTGATGTTTCAAACACTTACGCTGGGCAAAATGAGGCGTATTACACAATCGATACACAAGGATATGAGGCAATTTTTAGCAATAACATTAGCCAGAAAAAGTGGGACGGAAGCTTACATAAAAAAGACGCAATCAATTTGCCAACAAATTTAGCAAATCTTAATGTAGGATTTATCAAAGAAGGTAGCGGTAAGCTCATCTTAACGGGGAATAATAGCTATGAGGGGGTGACCATTATTAAAAAAGGTAGCTTAGCTTTAAATAATAAAAGTGAAAATGAAAAAGCTAGAATAGCAGGTAATGTGAAAGTTTTAGAGGGAGGCTTATTTAGCGGTAATGGCGAAGTGGGTAAAAACCTCGAAAATAAAGGCATTGTAAGACCGGGAAATGAAGATTTGAGTGATTTGATCATTGAGGGTAAATACACACAAGAGGGGCAAAATTCTAAATTGCAACTTGATTTTGGCAGCCATAAAAATTCCAAGCTTATCGCAAATTCTTATGAGATTAAAGGCGGAAAATTAGAATATATCCCTTTGCCGAATTTTTTTACAAGTGGGCATTATGTTAGCATTGATTTGGGAGATTTAGGAACGTGTTTAAGTAGTTTTGGAGCGGTTGAGGTAGTAAGCAATAATGCTGTGGATTTTGTAGCTGTTTTAGATAGTGATAAAACAAGCATTAATAAAGATAAAATGCCCCAACCGGCTCCACAACCCCAGCCAACTCCGCAACCAGACATTACAAACCCTCAGCCTCCAGTAACCCAGCCAAGCCCAATTACACCACCGCCAACAACTACTCCACCAACGACCACGCCACCACCTAATCATATCATCGTTAAGCCAGTTATTAAAAAAGACGCATATGAGAGTGCGAATAGCACTATGGGGCGATCCTTAAGAAGCATTCGCTCTATGCATAATTTACAAGATAGATATAAGGACTATTTTGCCTTTTTGGATAATACAGATACGAAAACTATGGAGAAAACTTTAGAAAGTTTGGAGGCTAATAGCTATATGCAAAGTGCTTCCGGACTTTATTATCAGCAGCACATTTTGGCACAAAGAAATATAATGAACGCTCTTAATCCAAGCTTTACTTCCGGGAATTTAATGGCAAGTTTAGAAAAAGATCCTTTATTAACAGCTAGTATTGAGAGTGATGTTTTTATGGATTTGGGCTTATTAGATAAAATGGATAAGCGTTATATTTGGAATCTTAGCCCTAATTATAAAAAAATTAACGGCGATAATTTTGACGGACGAAGCACGGGCTTAAATCTTACCATAGGCGGAGAGCTTAATGAAAATTCCCTATTAAGTTTTGGGTTAGATGTGAGTGATACTAGGCTTGATTTTGAAAATGCAAATTTGAAAAATAAATATTTTAATTTTTCATTTAATCACATTTTAGATTTGCAAAATTTTAAAATTCTAAGCAGTGCGAGTTTAGCAAGAGCAAGTAATGATATGACAAGAACAATTATAGGACAAAATGGCTCTTTAAGCTCAAATTATGACAATCTACTTAGCTCCTTACAATTAGGACTAGCTAAGGACTTTCAAGTTTTTAATAATTTGACTTTGACGCCTTTGGCGTATTTTAATTATAATTTTATCAAGCAAGATGCTTTTAGTGAAAATGGCAATCTTGTCTTTGCTAAATCTTACGATGCGATCAATCATCATACCACTTCTTTAGCTGGTGGATTGAATTTATCCTATCTTTTTGACCGAGAAGCGATGCAAACAAAACTTGGAAGTTTTTTTATTTATGAATATAAATTAAGTGGGAAAACGATTGAAAATAATGTGCGTTTCAAAGATTTTCCTAATCAAGATTTCGTGCAATATCATCGTCTTAACTCTAATCTTATCACTTGGGGGCTAACTTCGTATTTTATTTATCCTAATTCGTTTTTTTATGGATTTAATGTAGTTAATGAATTTGCTAGCGATCAATATAATATTAATGTTTTGGGTCAATTTGGTTTTTATTTTTAAGTCTTTTGATGTCAAAATTGATGTGTAGTTTATGTAAGGATTATCAATGAGTATTTTTAAGCTTAAGGAAAATGGGACAAATATAAAAACAGAAGTTTTAGCAGGCATTACGACCTTTTTGACGATGATTTATATTGTCCCTGTTAATTCTCACATTGTGAGTAACACAGGTATGCCTTTGGAGGCTTTGATTACAGCTACTGCTTTAATCACTATCATTGCAAGCGCACTTAACGGACTTTTTGCAAACACCCCTGTGGCGATGAGTGTGGGTATGGGAATGAACGCTTATTTCACTTTTTCAGTCTGTATAGCACAGCAAATTCCTTGGCAGAGTGCTTTGGGGGCGGTGTTTTTATCAGGCTTGATTTTTTTAATTCTTTCTTTTACAAATTTTCGTCTTTGGATCATACGCAATATCCCTAAAGATTTACGCCTTGCTATTTGTGCTGGTATAGGATGCTTTATAGCATTTTTAGGCTTAAGTCAAATGGGTGTGATAATGCATAATAAAGATACTTTAGTCAGCATAGGAAATTTCAAAAGCCCTCATGTGCTTTTTGGAATTTTCACTCTAGCTTTAATCATCTTTTTTTGGGCTATAAAACTTCGCGGAGCTTTTATTTTGGGGGTATTAGTAAGCTCTATTATTGCTTGGATTTTCCATTTAGACAATGCAAGTTTTCCTGTGCAAATCTTTTCTTGGCCAAATTTTAGCATGGAAAATGGTTTAAGAGCCATCTTTTTACAACTTGATATCAAAAGCGCCTTAAATATTACTATGATACCTATAATTCTTACTTTTTTTATCACTCAACTTTTTGATAGCATAGGAACTATCACAGGTGTGGGTGAAAGAGGAAAGATTTTTGATGATCCCAAAAATGGAGAAAAAAAACTAAGCAAAACCTTAATGGCAGATGCAACAGGATCAGCCTTAGGAGCTATGACAGGCACTTCTACAGTTACAGCCTTTGTTGAAAGCACTACAGGGGTTGAAAGTGGAGGAAGAACGGGGCTTACAGCTTTAGTTGTAGCTATTTGTTTTGCTTTTACACTTTTTTTACTGCCACTTTTTAAAGCCATTCCTGCAAACGCAATATACCCCGTACTTGTAATGGTTGGAATTTTAATGTTTATGGAAGTTAAAAATATAGATTTTAAAGATAGTGCTATAGCCGTAGCAAGCTTTTTTACTATTATCATGATGCCTTTTACTTACTCCATCACCACAGGTTTTGCTTTTGGTTTTCTTTCTTATTTACTTGTAAGAATTTTTAAACGCGAATGGGATAAAATCAACCTTGGTATTATAGTTTTAAGTTTATTATCTTTGGGTAATTTTTTACTTATGGCACTACAATAAATAAGGATATATAATGATATTTTACTCCTATGAAGAATTTAAAGAAGATGTAAAAATTCTTGCTAAAGAAATTAAAAAAGATTTTAACCCCGATGCACTTTTAGCTATAGCAAGAGGAGGGATGAGTTTAGGACACTCTTTAGCAGTGGCTTTAAAAACGCGTCAGCTTTTTGCTTTAAACTCAATTCATTACGATGATACAAAAAAACTTGATACTATTGAAATTTTTAACATTCCTGATTTAAGCAAGTACAAAAAAATTCTACTCATTGATGATATAGTAGATAGTGGAGAAAGTTTAGCAGAAATAAAAAAAGTTGTGCTTGAAAAATTTCCTCATATCGAACTTAAAATTGCGACCATTTTTTATAAAAAAACTGCTCTTTTAGAACCTGATTTTAAAGTAAAAGAAGCTACTGAATGGGTAGATTTTTACTGGGATATAAATCTTGATTAAAAATTTGCTATAATTTTACTTTTAAAATTTTTAGGAGTTTTTGCTTGAAAATAAAATTTATATCTTTTATTTTAATTTTTTTTGCTATTTTTGCTTTTGCTAAAGAACAAAATTCAGATGATTTTGAACAAGAATACCAAAACTATCAAGTAAACGATCCACTTTCAGGATATAACAAAGCTATGACAAGCTTTAATGTGGCTTTGTATGATTATGGTTTGCGTCCCGTTCTTAAGGGCTATAACGCTATCACTCCTGAATTTATAAGATTAGGGGTAAGAAATTTCTTTGATAATTTACTTGCTCCTTTGCGTTTTGTAGGCAATGTTTTGCAGTTTAAATTTGAAGAAGCGGGAGAAGAATTTAAAAGATTTACCGCCAATACCATTATGGGCTTTGGTGGACTTATGGATGTGGCATCAAAAATGAGTCTTAAAAAACATCCCGCGGACTTAGGAACCGTTTTAGCTCACTGGGGTGTAGGAAGCGGTTTTCATATTGTCTTACCTATACTCGGCCCTAGTAATCTTAGAGATACTCTTGCTTTACCTGCAACTTGGTATGCAAGTTTTACCGCTTACATTGATCCTACTTGGGCAAGTATAGCTATAAGTGCTTATGGATTTGGTAATGAACTTAGTTTTAGACTTGATGAAATTGATGAAATTTATCACAACACGCCTAATTTATATCCATTCTTGCGTGATGCTTACGAGCAAAGACGCAATGAACTTAGCAAATAAAGGAAAATAATGAAAAAAATATTTTTAATCTTGGCTTTATTTTTTAATGCTTTTGCCTTGCAGCTAGATGAAATTTCTAGTACTATGCAAAAAAACATTGATGCAAGCTTAAAACTTTTACAAGATAGCAAAGAAGACAAAAAACAAGCTGCTGATGGAATTTTTAAACTTTTTGATAGCATAATAGATTATAAACTCATGGCAAAACTCAGTCTTTCGAAAAATTATTCTAAATTAAATCCAAAAGAACAAGAAAAATTTACCACAGCCTTTGAAGCAAGTCTTAAAAAAAGTTTTACCGATAAACTCAGTCTTTATAAAGATCAAGTTTTAAAGGTCAAAAATGGTGAGTTAAAAAATGAAAAACGCTATTTTTTAACTACTTCTATGGTAGTAGATGGGGAAGAAAAAAATATCATTTTTAAATTTTACAATGATAATAATAACTGGCTTATTTATGATGTAGATGTTTTAGGTGTGAGTATAGTACAAACTTATAGATCACAATTTAGAGATATTTTAGCCAACCAAGGCTTTGATGCCCTACTTCAAAAACTTGAGAGTATTGTCATAGAATAATGTTTGCAAAGCTTTTAAAGTTTTTTATTTCTCGTCCAAAAAGTACTTTTTTTGGAACCTTGTTTATATGCCTGTTTTTAAGCTTTTTTGCTTTTAAGCTTAGCGTAGATGCAAGTGCTGAAAGTTTACTTTTAGAAGATGATACAGATTTAAAAACTTTTAGAGAAATTTCAAAACATTATAAAAGTGATAATTTTTTACTTTTAGCCTTCAAACCCTATGATGAAAAACCTTTTTCAAATGAAAATTTAGCCAAATTAAAAAAACTTCATGAAGAATTAGAAAAGGCCCCTTTAGTAGAGCGCGTTTTTAGCATCATCAATGCCCCTTTGCTTCAAAGTTCACAAAATACGGATTTAAAAGAACTGTTAAAAAATATCCCAAACATAGAAAGCCAAGATATAAACCGCACAAAAGCCCGAAACGAAATTTTAAATAGTCCCTTTTATAAAAATAATATCATCTCAAAAGATGGAAAAGTAACAGGGCTTATTATTTACTTAAAGCCTGATACAGTTTATAATGATCTTGTAGAAAAACGCGATCTTGCTACCGATGAAAAAGAAAAAGATCAAATTCGTCTTGCTATAAAAAAACATCAAGACAAGCAAAAAGTTATCACGAAACAAAGTCTAGATACTATTAAAAGCATAGTTCGAAATTATGAAAAAAATAAAGATACGCTCTACCTTGGTGGCGTAAGCATGATCGCTGATGATATGATAGCTTATATAAAATCTGATCTTGTACTTTATGGTGTTTCTCTTGTATTTTTACTAGGACTTGCACTTTATTATTTTTTCCGTTCATGGCGCTTTGTTTTTTTACCTCTTTTTATTTGTTTTATAAGCTTAAGTGCAGCTAGTGGAGTTTTTGCACTTTTAAATTTTCAAATCACGGTTATTTCATCAAATTACGTTGCTTTGGTTTTAATTATCACCTTAAGTGTAGTTGTTCATTTAATCACGCATTTTATCGAAAGCACTCAAAATCATCCCAAAGCTAAAGTTGAGCGCATAGTGCTTGAAACCTTACTAGCCAAAGCAAATCCTAGCCTTTATGCCATTGTTACAACGATGATAGGATTTTTTTCTTTAATCTTTTCAAATATCGAACCTATCATAAAACTTGGTATTATGATGAGTATGGGTATAGGTTTAGCTCTTATCTTTAGTTATTTATTTTTAGCAAGTATCTTGGTTCTTTTAAAACCAAAAAATTATCATAAAAAAGAGTTTAAATTTAATCTTTTAGCCTTTTGCGCTAAAACCGCTCTTGATCCTAAAAAACGTCGCATGATTTATGGAATTTCAGTTCTTGCTATAATCTTAGCTTTAATAGGTATTTCAAAACTCAGGGTTGAAAATTCTTTTGTCAATTATTTCAAAGATGGTAGTGAAATCAAAAAAGGACTTTTGGTTATTGATAAAAATCTAGGTGGAACCTTGCCTTTAGAAGTGATCATTCGTTTTCCAAATAATAAAAACGATCAAAATACAAGCGATACTCTTGATAGTTTTGAAAGTGAATTTGAAAATTTAGCCACACAAGAAACTTATTGGTTTGACTCTAAAAAAACACGTATTGCAAAAAAAGTTCATGAATTTTTAGAAAACAAAGAATTTGTAGGCTCGATTTTAAGTCTTAATAGTCTTTTAACCCTAGGGAAAAATATCAACGATGGAAAAGAGTTAGATGATTTTGCTCTTGCGTTTTTAAATGAGAATTTACCTGCTAAATTTAAACAAGACTTGCTTTCACCTTTTGTAAGTATAGAGAATAACGAGTTAAGATTTAGTATGCGTATTGTTGATTCTGATCCGAATTTAAGACGTAATGAATTTTTAATAGATCTTAAAAAACAGCTCAACGAGCTTGTAAAAAATGATGGAGTAGAAGTTCAAATCACAGGTATAATGGTACTTTATAATAATATGCTCCAAAGTCTTTTTTCATCGCAATTTGATACTCTTATATTTGTAATTTTAGCTATTTTTATACTTTTTATCATTGTTTTTAGAGATTTAAAATTTTCAGTTGCGGCTATATTGGTAAATGTTATTCCTTTAAGTGTGGTTTTTGCTCTTATGGGGCTTTTAGGTATTCCTTTGGATATGATGAGTATTACTATAGCTGCTATTGCTATAGGTATAGGCGTTGATGATGCTATACATTATATTTATCGTTTTAGGGAAGAAATTAAAAACAAAAGCCTAGAAGAAGCCATTATGATTTCTCACCTTAGTATAGGTTCGGCACTTTATTATACTACCATTAGCATAGTTTTAGGTTTTAGTGTTATGATGAGTAGTAATTTCATTCCAACAATTTATTTTGGAATTTTAACCGTTTTTGTAATGATTTTGCTTTTAAGTGGAAGTTTGTTCTTATTACCAAGCTTTTTAATCACTATTTATTCTAAGAAAACCAAGTTTCCAAACCAACATAAAGAGCATATATTAAAACAATAATAGCTATATATTTTAAAAAATTTTTCATTTTTATCCTTTATTTAAAATCTTTAAAATGATTTTTGCAAGCTCTAAAGCTTTAAAACGATGAGAGATATTATTCTTCTCATCCACGCTAAGCTGGGCTAAGGTTTTATCAAAACCCTTTGGAATAAAAAGGCTATCATAACCAAAACCATTTTCACCTTTTTCTGTATCTATTACTTTTCCATGCATGGTTCCATGCGTACTAAATTCCCCCATCAAACCTACCATAGCAATAGCAGCAACATAATATGCCTTACTTTGTTTAAAACCTTTTTTTATCATTTCATTGACAAGTTTATCACGGTTACTTTTATCATCGCCCTTACCGCTAAATCGAGCAGAATAAATTCCTGGATTTCCTTCTAAAACATCTACACAAATGCCACTATCATCACTTAAAGCGATAAAATCTTTTTTTTGCTTTTCATCCAAAGCATTAAAAACCGCTCTTGCTTTAATCAAGGCGTTTTCTTTAAAAGTTTTTCCATTTTCTTCAATCTCAAAAGGCATTAAAACTTCATCAAAAGCATAAATTTCAAAATCTTTTAAAATTTCTTTAAGTTCTAAAACTTTATGTTTATTGCTCGTAGCTAGGATAATCTTCATAACAAAAGCTCCAAAATAATATCAAAAACAAAAATATGATTTTATAAAATTTATCCTTGTGCGTAGCTTTTAAATACAAAATGGTAAAACGATGTTAATCAATGCTTAATCCATTTCATAGTAAAATTATCCTAATTTAAATTTCAAATTTAATAGGAAATTGATAATGCTAAATAATGTCTTACCCTTATCTTTCATAGTTGGAACAAGATTTTTTGGGCTTTTTATAGTTTTGCCAGTTTTAAGCCTTTATGCTTTAAAACTTGAAGGTGCTAATGAATTTTTAGTGGGACTTTTAGTTGGTGTTTACGCCTTAACCCAAATGATTTTACAAATGCCTTTTGGGATTTTAAGTGATAAAATTGGTCGTAAAAAAACCATGCTCATTGGACTGATTATTTTTATAATAGGCTCTTTAATCTGCTCTTTTGCAGAAAATATTTACACCATGCTTTTAGGGAGAATGCTCCAAGGTGCAGGAGCTATTGGAGCAGTAGCTACGGCAATGATAAGTGATTTTATCACAGAAGAAAATCGTGGTAAAGCCATGGCGGTAATGGGTTCTTTTATAGGACTTAGTTTTGCAGCTTCTATGGTAATTTCTCCTTTAATGAGTGCAAAATGGGGTTTATCTAGCCTTTTTGATCTTAGTGCGGCTTTGTCTCTTTTATGTATAATTTTACTTTATACCGTTGTACCTAAAGAAAATAAAATCACTCATGAAAATGAAAAAACTCCTTTTTTTCATCTTATTAAACAAAAAAATTTAGCCCTTATGAATCTTACTAATTTCATGCAAAAAATGCTTATGAGTATAGCATTTTTAAGTATTCCTATCATCCTAGTAAAACATTTAGGCTTTGCTTCTGATAAACTTTGGATTGTTTATAGCGCTTCTATGGTAGCAGGTTTTATCGCTATGGGCTTTGCTGGAAGTTTAGGCGAAAAAAGAGGTTTAGCTAAACAAATTTTACTCTTAGGAATTGTTTTTTTCATACTTTCTTATCTTTTCTTTGCTTTTAGTAATTCTATGGATTTTTTTATTACAGCAGTTGTGATTTTTTTTATAGGTTTTAATTTACACGAACCTATTATGCAAAGTTGTGCATCAAAATTTTGTAAAGTTCATGAAAAAGGCGCAGCATTAGGATTGTTTAATGCTTTTGGATATGGCGGAAGTTTTACAGGTGGTATTATCGGGGGGATATTTTTGCATCTAGATGCCTTAAATCTTTTAGCTATTATTTTAGTAATTTTAGCTCTAATTTGGCTTGTGGCATTATTTTTCTTAAAAAATCCAGCTGATTTTAAAAACCTTTATCTACCTTTAGAAACGCCTTTAAATTTCAGTACTTTTGGTGAAAATTTAGGGGTTGTAGATATTTATAAAAACTCTAAAAATCTTGTTGTTAAATTTGATAGCAAACTTACAAGTAAAGAAGAATTAGAAGGCAAATTATGAAAAAAATATTATTTTTATTCTGTTCTTTTTTTCTAGCTTTTGCAAAACCAAGTCTAGAGATACCCAAGCTCTCAAAACAAGCAAAACAAAACTTTATTTTAGAAAATGTCAAATTTAATTATAATGGCACAATATATAAAATTTTTATAGCTAAAAACAAGAATGAAAACTCAAATTATAAATATAAAATCATTTATTTACTCGATGGAAATGCCTTTTTTCCTCTTTTTTTAAATCTTTTCAACACTCCTGTCAAAGAAAATCTTTTAATTATTGGAATAGGTTATGATAATAATTTAGCTTTTGATACACAAAAACGCACTAAAGATTATACGCCTACAACAAATTTAAATAAACAAGGTGGAGGTAGTAAAGAATTTAGAAATTTCTTAACAACCCAACTCATCCCTTATATCAACAAAATGTATCCTATTGATTTTAGCCATCAAATTCTCTTTGGACATTCTTTTGGAGGACTTTTTGCCATTGATACACTTCTTTATGATAGTAAGATTTTTAGTCATTATTTTATTATTTCACCTTCTTTATGGTGGGATAATAGTGAGTTTTTACCTAATATCATAAAATTACAAACTTGCCCTAAAATTTACATCGGATTAGGTTCATTGGAAACAAATTCAAGTATTATCAAAGGTGTAGCTAAGCTCAATGCTCAAAAACTTAGCGAAAAAATATCCAAAGAAACTAATTGTAAAACTCATTTTAAACTTTTTAAAAATGAAACTCATGGAAGTGTCATATCTAAAGCTATGCTGTGGATGAAAAAGCTTCTTGATCTTAATTAATCATTGCTTTTATCATCACTTTTGCCTTGCAATCTGCACAGCAATAAAGTGTTTTGATTTTATTCTCATCATTACCAAATTTAGGTTTCATTAAATTGGCTATTTTTTCTACAGCTTTTTTGGTAGCAAATTCTTTACCACATTCTATACAGGCAAAAAGCTCATCTTTTGCCATGGTTTGATATTCAAAATAAGAAGCTCTAAACTCCATTCCACTACGAAATAATTTTAAAGTATCTTTTTCAGCACAACTTAACTCACAATACCCACAAGTCGTACAAAGAGAAGCATTAAATTTCAAAGCATTTTCTTGTTTATCAGCGATTAAAGCTCCTACATTACAGGCACCCACACAAGAAAGACAAAGCGTACAGGTGTTAGGATTGATTTCTACCTTACCATAACGCAACCATTCGCCACTTTCCATACTGCCAAAATCTTCATTTTTTATCATTTCCTGCATTCTTTTGGCAAAATTTTCTCTTGTAGTTAAGGTGTTATTATGAAAATCATATTTTAAATCTTGTATGAATTCTTGCTCTTTTAAAACATTTTGCAATTCTTTTTCATCTTTAGCAACAAAAATAGCTTTTTTTTGAAATTTTCTCTCAAAAAAAGTATTTAAAAGTACAATAGCCTCGTTGCTACCACGAGATACAAAATCCGTATAAAAAACCAAATTTGCTCCACTATTTTGCAAAAGCGTTAAAAAATGCATAGAAGAAAGCCATTTTTCACCCTCTATCATAAAGGGTAAAACATCTTTTGGTAAAGCAAGATTTAAATTTTCTAAAGACATTTTTTTAGGAATGATTAAAATTTTTTTATCTTTATAAAACTCACAAAGGGTAAAGAAACTTTCTCTTGGCATAGGAGCATAATCAAGCGATCCGCTAGGACACACGCTAATACATCCTCCACAACCCAAACAATCCACTTGAGAAAATTCCAAATGTTTGTTTTCATCATCTTTTAAAATCGCCACAGTAGGACAAATTTCAGCACATTTTGCACAATGCTCACTGCGTCTTTCGTGGTATTGACACACACTAGCATTATAGCTAATATAAGTTTTATAATGATATTTTGGACTTTTGCTTTGCAAAAACTCAAGCAATACTTCAAGATTTTCAAAATTTAAAAGATTATAACATCCACTTTGTCTTGTAAAATCTTTACGCACAACGCTTAAATCCTCAGCTTTAAAAAGTAAAAAATCAAAATCTATTTCCACTTCTTCGCCTTGATTTTTAACCACAGCACAAAGCTCCCCTACACTTCCAAAAACAGCTAAAATTTCTGCACTGCTTAAAGCAATAACCTTAAATTCATGTTCTTTTAAAAACTCTACAGTTTGAGCGTCACCATCTGCGACAATCAAACGATTTTGCACTTCTTTGCTTTGTTCTAAATCAAGCCCCAAATCATAAACGCTAGCTCTTGCTTCATAAAGCGTTAAAACATTTTTACTTTGCTCTAAAATTTCATCTTGAGAATTTTTAAGATAAAAATTAATCTCAGGGGCATAAATTTGTGCTTTTTGATTTTTATCATTGCAAATTAATGCTTCTTTATCATTTGCCTGATCTAAAATTTCAATAGCATCAGGCAAAGGGATTAAAACATCATTTTTTATATAAACAAAATCTTGCATTGTCTTCCTTAATCTCTTTAAAACATCATTTTATAAATTCTATGTTAAAATAACCAAATATTTTCTTAAGGCTTAAGATGAACAAATTTAGAACTTTTCCACAAATTAACACTCTTATTGAAGATGAGAGTTTAAAATCCTATCCTTTTTATATCAAAGCATTTTTTTGTAAAAAAGTTGTCGCAAAACTAAAAGAAAATTTTTTCCAAGATGAAATTTCTAAAGATAAACTACTTTTAGAAATCAAAAAAGAAATCAAAACTTTTTACCGCAAAGATTTACAAAGTGTGATTAATGCAAGCGGAGTGGTTATACACACAAACCTTGGTAGAAGTGTAATCCATGAAGAACTTTATGAAGCGTGTAAAGATATCATTTGTAATTATTCTAATGTAGAGTTTGATTTAGAAAATGGAAAAAGAGGCTCTCGCTATGCTTTGGTACTAGAAAAACTTAAAATGCTTTTTGAATGTGAAGATGCTTTAGTGGTCAATAACAACGCTGCGGCAGTTTTTTTAGTGCTTAATTCTCTTTGTTATGATAAAGAAGTCATAAGCTCAAGAGGAGAACTTGTAGAAATTGGCGGAAGTTTTCGTGTGCCTGAAGTGATAAAAGCTGCAGGTGTAAAGCTTTGCGAAGTTGGAACTAGTAATAAAACACACTTAAAAGACTATGAACAAGCTATCAATGAAAATACCGCTCTAATTTTAAAAACCCACAAGTCTAATTTCGCTCTTATGGGTTTTCACAGTGAAGTAAATATAAAAGATCTACATGAACTAGCAAAAGAAAAAGAGCTTTTGAGTTATTATGATCTAGGTTCTGGCTGGTGTGAAAATTTAAATGAAAAGCTGATTAAGAATGAACCTAAAATCAGAAAACTCGTGCAAGAATGTGATATTTTAAGTTTTAGCGGAGATAAACTTTTTGGCAGCGTACAAGCGGGCATTATACTTGGAAAAAAAGAACTCATAGAAAAACTTAAACAAAATCAACTTTTAAGAATGCTAAGAGTGGATAAATTAACCCTATCTTTTTTAAACGAAAGCTTAAAAGCTTATTTACAAAAAGATTATGAAAAAATTATTACCTTAAAACTTTTAAATGATGACTTATCCTTTATAGAGAAAAAAGCTTTAAGAGTGCAAAAAGAATTAAAATTTCAAACCCAGCTTAAAAAAAGCAAAAGTTTAGTAGGAGGAGGTTCTATGCCTGATAAAAGTTTAGATACTTATATACTAACTTTTCAAGGAGATGCTTTAAAACTACAAACTCGATTTAGAAAAGAAAATATCATAGGACGCATTGAAAATGATGAATTTGTTCTTGATTTTAGAACTATACGAGAAAATGAACTTCAAAAACTTATTCTTACAATCAATCAAATGGAAAACTTATGAAATCTGTTATTATAGGAACCGCAGGACATATTGATCATGGAAAAACTTCACTCATTAAAGCTTTAAATGGTTTTGAAGGCGATAGTTTAAAAGAAGAACAAGAAAGACAAATCACCATTAATTTAAGTTTTTCAAATCTTAAATTAAAAGATAAAAACATTTCTTTTATCGATGTTCCAGGACATAAAGATTTGGTTAAAACTATGGTAAGTGGAGCTTTTGGCTTTAGTGTTTGTTTATTTGTCGTAGATATTAACGAAGGTTTAAAAGAACAAAGTTTAGAACATTTAGAAATTTTAAAAATTCTTGATATTAAAAATATCATTTTAGTGCTTAGCAAATGTGATCTTTGTGAAAATATAGAGCAAAAAAGTGTAGAAATTTTAGAAGAGTTAAAAAATTTAGATTATCCCATTTTAAAAGTATTTCACACCAGTATAAAAAATAATCAAGGCATAGAAGAATTAAAAAATTATCTTTATACCATAGAAAACAAAGAAAACGATGAAGAACTGATTTTTCATTATTATATCGATAGAGTTTTTTCTCTAAAAGGCATAGGAACTGTCGTTACAGGCAGTCTTAATGAAGGAAGCATCACTTTAAATGAAAAAATCATCTGTTTAGACACTCAAAAAGAACTCATTGTTAAAAATATACAAAACCACGATACTAATTTAGAGCAAATCAAAGCTTGTAACCGTGTGGCTTTAAGTTTAAATTGTGATTATAAAGAGTTGAAAAAAGGTTATTTGCTAAGTAAAAAAGGTTGTTTTAAAGCCTTTAAAGAATGCGATGCTTTAGTTAAAGCAAAAAATTTACAAAATAGCAAAATGATTTTTTGTGTAGGTTCAAGACAAATAGAATGCAAAATAAATATATTAAAAAAACTAGAAAATGATGAATTTTTTGTGCATTTTAGTTTTGATAAAAATGTATTTTTAAGTTTTGATGAGGCTTTTATTTTATTACAAAATAATCGTGTTATAGGCGGTGGTAAGGTTTTAAATCCTTTAAGCGAACCTTTAAAAAAAGAACAAAAAAATAAATTTTTAATGTTTTTGAAAAATAAAGATTTTAAAGCAGCTTTTTCTTTCTTAAAAGACGCACATAAATACGGCTTTGGTTTGCTTTCAAGCTATCAGAGATTTAAACTCTCTCATCAAAAAGCATTGAAATTAGCGAAAGAATTAAATCAAGTATTTGTCGATGAAAAAAATCTTAATGTATATCATTTACAAAGTCTAGAAGAAATTAAAAATTTCATCAAATTCATACTTGAAAAAAATCCTTATGCCATGCTTTCAGCACATTCTTTAGCTTTAAGGATTACTTGGGCAAGTGAAAATTTTTGCGAACTCGGACTTAAAGAAATGTCAAATTTATTGGATTTTCAAAATGGAATTTATTTTAAAAAAGGCATAGATTTTGAAAAACTTCAAGAAAAAAATAATAACCAAATGTATGAAATTTTAAAAAAACAAGGTATTAAACCCGAAGCTCCTTATAATCTTTATGATTTTTTAGAACTTGATAGAAAAAGCGGAGATAATATACTCAAAAAACTTACCCAAAAAGGCTTGGTTGTAAGACTTTCACACAATCTTTTTATAGAAAAACAAGCTCTTGAAAAACTTATGCAAGAATGTTTAAATTTATTAAAAAATCAAAGTCTTGATGTGCAAAGTATGAAAGAATATTTCAATCTTTCAAGAAAATATGCTATTGCTTATTTAGAATACTTAGACAAATTTCCTCAAGTAAGCAAAGAAGCTGAAAAAAGATTTTTAACAAATATTTAGAAAATCATTATAGAATTAAACATAATTTATTTAAAGGATTTATAAACTATGAAAAAATTAAGTTTAATTCTTGCCTGTTCAGCATCTTTGTTTGCTGCAAGTAATTCAGAAATTAGTGATTTTTATTCAAAAAGCATTAAAGCACAATTTCCAAATGCTACCGTTAGTGTATCAAATCGTCAAAAGGTTGGTAATACGGGTTTTGAAAGTGTTATTGTAAGCGTTGAATTAAATGGACAAAAACAAGAAAACATTCTTTTTACAAAAGATAGTCTTATTACCCCTGATCTTATCGACTTGAAAACGGGAATTTCTTATGCTCAAGAATATGAAATGAAAAAATTTCAAGAAGCAAGAGAAAATTTTACAAAAAATGCTAAAGCTGTAGCACAAAAAGAAACCATGGTAATAGCTTTGGGAGATAAAAATAAACCTGCAATTTATGTTTTTTCGGATCCTGAATGCCCTTATTGTAGAGAACATTTAGCTCAAATTGATGATGAACTTAAAAACTATCAAGTTAATTATATTTTAACTCCAGTACATGGAAAATCTGCTTTTGAAAAATCCGCTCTAATCTACAAAGAAGCAAAAAAAGCAAAAAATGATAAAGAAAAAATCGCAATTTTAAACAAATACTATGATGCAAATATCAAAAATTATCCAAAAGTAAGTGATGCAGAATTAAAAGAAGTTTTTTCCTTATATGAAAAATATCGCTCATTAGGTCTTAGCGCTACTCCAACTATTATTAAATAAACCTAATGTCTAAATTTGCTTTAATTTTAAGCTTTTTTATAGCACTCTTTATGAGTGCTTGCACCAATGCAACTTTCATACAAAGCTTTATTCAAACAAGCAATGAAGGCATTTTTATCAGATCGCAAAAACAACAAAGTTTTAAAATTTCCTTTCAAAATCCTAGTCAACTTCGAACTACTTTGGATAGAGATTTGGCTTTAAAACTTAAAAATTTAGGCTTAAAAGAAGTAAAAGAGAATGCAGATTATGAAATTTTAATCAATCTTGTAGATATGAAAAAGCATTCTTATGCTCAAAAAATCACAACTTCAGCAAGATTTTTTTATGATTTTGATCCTTTGGAAAGTGATGGAGAATGGATGGTAGAAAACTACTATACTATGCAAGTTAATTTACAAATCAACTCTAAAAATCACAATTCTCAAAAAACAAGTCTTCTTGCAAGAACAGCTTATCTTGGAAATAAAGAACGCTGTCAATTATCTTTAGAAAATAAAATTATAAATCAAATAGTGAGTTTTTTTATTTTTAAGAAAAGACAATCAAGAGTATAAAAACTCTTGATTTTAAGAATTATTAAGCAAAATAAGGTTTGATTTGTTCTACCCAAGCATCAATTCTTGATTCAGTTTGATCTTCTTGATTATCATTGTCAAGAGCAAGTCCAACAAATTTACCATCTACAACCGCATCGCTTGCTTCAAATGTATAACCATCAGTTGAAACTTCTCCTACCAAATTTGCACCTGCATCTTTTAAATTTTGAGCTAATTTACCCATGCCGCCACAAAAAGTGTCAGAATAACTTTCACTATCACCCATACCAAATACAGCTACAGTTTTTCCACCAAGACTAAGCCCTGAAAAATCAAAACCATCCCAATCATCTTGTAAATCACCACTTCCCCAAGTTGAAGTTCCACAAATTAATTTATCGTAAGAATTCATTTTAGCTGCATCAATATCTGAGATATTAAAAACATCACTAATTCCAAGTTTTGAAGCAATTGTATTAGCCGCTCCTTCTGTATTTCCCATAGCACTACCATAGATTACTGCTACTGACATTATTTTCTCCTTATAATTTGATTTGATATTTTATACGGAACTAATTTTAACATAGTTTTGTTTAAATCACACAAAAAATGTTTTATTTCAATAAAATGTGTGAAATTTTTGTTACGCGGACAAACAATATAAAATTTTTCAAAATTATTTTCTTTTATTAAATTCAATAATTCATAAATTTCATTTTCAATTTCTAAATTATGTGTATTAATCTCTTTGCAAAGTGGCAAAATTGCAAATTTCTTATCTATTATAATAAGATCACCATCTTGATCTATATTTTTTCCATTATTTTGAAAAGAAACCTTATCATAAACATAGGAGCTAAATAAAATTTGCGCATCAAAACAAATGCCATAAAGATAAATTCTTAAAAGTCTTAAAAGATCGACATTCTTAGATATTTTAGTATTAAAAATCAAGCTTTTTCTTTTTTGAAAGTAAAAAGCGTATGTATTAAGCTTGATATTTATATTTTGAATCTTACCAAATGAAACATGCATTATATTATGCAAAAAATTTCCAAATATCATTTTTAAACTCTTGGTATTTTTTGCATATAAAAGAGGAATTTTTAGAGCACTATCAACGCTCGCATTATATTGAGTTAAAAAAGTCAACATAAGCTCTTGATTGTTTAAATAGCGATAAATTTGCGGTATAAATTCTTGCTTATCATCAAATCCAAATAACATCTTTAACCTTTATAGCAAGAAAATTCTTTATTAAGATTAAAAATTTTACAATATTCACAATACACACAACTTACACTTCTTTTTGCACAAACTAATGGAATTTTACGCTTTTTAGCTTCATTTTTGATTTTTTTCATAGTATTATGATTTAAAAAGCTTGTTAACATTACTATACATTCTGTATCACAAGGAATCGGCTTGCGATTAACTCTATTTTCATTACGTGCATCCCAGTGTTCTATTTTTTTAGCACCTAAATCATGTAAAACAGCTCTAATAGGAGTGATTTCATCTGCACCAATAACCAAAACTGACATAAATTCTCCTTTGTGATTTTTAAAATATATTTTGATAATTATTATTATAATATAAAAAAACTAAATTTATTTTGAAATTTATTATCAATAAAATGCAATTATTCAGTTAATTTTAATTTTTAATAGATATAATTTACTAATTAATAAAATTTATTATTTAGGAGAAAACAATGAAAAAATTGACTAACGATTTTGGAAACATTATAGCTGATAACCAAAATTCATTAAGCGCAGGCGCAAAAGGACCTTTACTTATGCAAGATTATCTTTTGCTTGAAAAACTTGCTCATCAAAATAGAGAAAGAATTCCAGAAAGAACCGTTCATGCTAAGGGAAGTGGAGCTTATGGCGAAATAAAAATTACAGCAGACTTAAGTGCTTATACCAAAGCTAAAATTTTTCAAAAAGGCGAAGTTACTCCATTATTTTTACGCTTTTCAACAGTAGCAGGTGAAGCAGGTGCAGCAGATGCTGAACGCGATGTGAGAGGTTTTGCTATTAAATTTTACACTAAAGAAGGAAACTGGGACTTGGTAGGAAATAACACTCCGACATTCTTCATCCGCGATGCTTATAAATTCCCTGATTTCATCCATACTCAAAAAAGAGATCCAAGAACTCATCTAAGAAGTAATAATGCTGCTTGGGATTTTTGGAGTTTATGTCCTGAAAGTTTACATCAAGTAACCATTCTTATGAGCGATAGAGGAATTCCTGCAAGTTATCGTCATATGCATGGATTTGGAAGCCATACTTATAGTTTTATTAATGATAAAAATGAAAGATTTTGGGTGAAATTCCATTTTAAAACCCAACAAGGGATTAAAAATCTTACCAACCAAGAAGCTGCCGAGCTTATAGCAAAAGATAGAGAAAGTCATCAAAGAGATCTCTATAATGCTATAGAAAATAAAGATTTTCCAAAATGGAAAGTTCAAGTTCAAATTCTTGCTGAAAAAGATATAGAAAAACTTGGATTTAATCCTTTTGATTTAACAAAAATTTGGCCTCATAGTTTTGTACCTTTGATGGATATAGGCGAAATGATTCTAAACAAAAATCCTCAAAATTATTTTAATGAAGTTGAACAAGCTGCCTTTAGTCCAAGCAATATCGTTCCTGGAATTGGCTTTAGCCCTGATAAAATGTTGCAAGCTAGAATTTTTTCATATCCTGATGCACAAAGATATAGAATAGGAACTAATTATCATCTTTTACCAGTAAATCGTGCAAAAAGCGAAGTGAATACTTACAATGTCGCTGGTGCTATGAATTTTGATAGTTATAAAAATGATGCTGCTTATTATGAACCAAACAGCTATGATAATAGCCCAAAAGAAGACAAAAGCTATCTTGAACCTGATTTAGTCTTAGAAGGCGTAGCACAAAGATATGCTCCACTAGATAATGACTTTTATACTCAACCAAGAGCTTTATTTAATCTTATGAATGATGATCAAAAAACTCAACTTTTTCATAATATCGCCGCTTCTATGGAGGGAGTTGATGAAAAAATTATCACTAGAGCTTTAGAACATTTTGAAAAAATTTCACCTGATTATGCAAAAGGAATTAAAAAAGCTTTAGAAAAATAATTTTTACTTGCCACTTTTGGTGGCAAACTAAAGATTATAATAATTAAGGAAAAACAATGACAACTCTTAGTTTAGAAGAAGAAAAAAGATTTGAAGAGCTTTGCAAAATGGCTTTTAATTTTGCAAGAAATAATGAATGTGAAAATCTTAAAATCATGATAGAAGCAGGTTTAAATGTAAATTTAAAAACTCATAAAGGCGATAGCTTGCTTATGCTTGCAGCTTATAATAATTCTTATGAAAGCGCTAAAATGCTTTTAGAAAAAGGTGCAAAAGTAGATGAAAAAAACGATCGTGGACAAACCCCATTAGCGGGAGTTTGTTTTAAAGGATACTTACCTATGTGTGAACTTTTAGTTAAATATGGAGCAAATATTGATGAAAACAATGGTTTAGGAATGACACCTTATACTTTTGCTATTATGTTTGGACGCAAAGATGTGGCAGAATTTTTACTCAAAAAATCTAAAAATAATTTTTTAAAGAAAATAAGCCTAAAAATACTAAAATTTATCAAAAAATTTTAGTTATTTTTTAAATTTCTTCAGATACCTATAGACACTAGGTTCTGAAATTTTTAAAAATTTTGCTACGATAGGAACCGCCCCTTTTATATTAAAAATACCTTTTTCATATAGCTTTTCAGCAATTTCTTCTTTTTGAGTAATGCTTAATTGATAATCAGAATTTAAATAACTAGAATCTACGCTTTGAACTAAAATATCCTCTATCGAGTGACTTAATGTTTCTATACTTGAATCATTTTGAGAAAAACTAATATTTCCTAAAATATCACCCATATCTCCAATTTTTTCTAAATCAATCATCTTGCATATTAAATCTCTCATAATGCTAGTATCATGATTGATACACAAAATACCTACTAATTTGTCATGATTTTTAATAAAAAAAGTAGATCCTCTAATTAATTTTGATTTTCCAACAAGAGCCTTATAATCACATAAAAAATCTTTTTCTAAATATTTTTTATTTTGCATAAGCTCACTTGCAAAAGCAGTCAAGGGGGAATCTAAACTTCTCCCACTAATGTGATTGTTAGCAATTGCCGCAATATAAGCCCCATCTTCAGTAATTACATGAAAAACTATCTCATATTGCTCACCTAAAACTTCTCCTAAAAAATATGTCAACTTTATAAATTGTTGTTTTTGTCCCTCATCCATAAAACTACCTTCAATAAAAAATTAATATAATATTAAATTCTACTCTTTATACTTTAAAACATTTCTTAAAAATAAAATTTTATTATTATGATAATAAACTATTGACAAATTATTATTGTAGTGATAAAATGCATTCTGTTTAATCTATATTTAACAAAGGAGAATTCATGTCAAACTATCCAAAGGCCATTGGTCCATACTCAGCTTATAGGGAAGCAAATGGACTTTTATTTATATCAGGACAACTTCCTATCAACCCTGCTTCAGGAGAAATAGAAAGCTCTGATATCAAAGAACAAACCAAACAATCTTTAAAAAATATCGGTGCTATCTTAGAAGAAAATGGTATCAGTTATGATAAAGTGATTAAAACCACTTGCTTTTTAGCTGATATTAATGATTTTATAGCATTTAATGAAATTTATGCTGAATTTTTTAAAGCTCCTTATCCAGCAAGAAGTGCTTTTGCAATAAAAGATCTGCCAAAAAAAGCTAAAGTAGAGATAGAGATCATCGCTCAAAAAGGATAAAACATGCTAGGTATTGTTTTTTCTTTATTTAGTGTTTTTTTACTTGTTTTTATGCTTTATAAAAAAATCAATGCTCACATGGCATTACTTTTAAGTGGTTTACTTTTACTTTCCTTAGCTGCTATTTTTGGACTTTCTCCACACATTGTCGCTAAAGGTTCTTTAAATTTAGGTTTTTTTGATATTTTTCAAGTTTTCAATCAAACCATGTCAAGTACATTAGCAGGGCTTGGACTTACACTTATGACTATAGCAGGTTTTTCTGCTTATATGGATCATGTAGGGGCTTCTTATGCACTTTTTAAAGTTTTTGAAAAACCTTTAAAAGCCGTAAAATCTCCTTATGTTTTACTCATAGTTGCTTATTTTATCGTGCAATTTTTAGTTCTTTTCATCCCTTCTCACGCAGGCTTGGCACTTTTACTTATGGTTACTATGTATCCTATACTTGTACGTTCTGGTGTTTCAAAACTTTCTGCCTTAAGTGTGATTGCGATTTGTCAATATATCGATCATGGACCTGGAAGTGGAAATGTGATTATGGCATCAAAAGTAGCTGAAGTTGATCCTGCAATTTATTTTGTTCATTATCAACTCCCTACAACCTTGCCTATCATTATAGCTGTAGGTATTGCCATATATCTTTGCAATAAATTTTTTGACAAAAAAGATAATTTTGTCTTCAATGCACAAGAAATTGAAAAAGAACTAAATGAAAATGAAGGTAAAGAAAAAGAACTTAAAAAGCCTCCTAGAATTTATGCGATTTTACCTATAATTCCTTTGGTTTTAATCCTAGGATTTAGTTCCGTGCTTGATAGCATCTTGGTTTTAATGGGAATAAGTAGTGCTGAAGAAGTTAAAGCAGCTGCTAGCACTGCAATTAAAATGAATGTTCCAGTAGCAATGGTGATTTCAACTTTTGTGGCTATTATTTTTGAAATGATACGCTATAAAAGTATAGTAGAAACTCTTAATTCTATTATGATTTTCTTTAAAGGAATGGGACATTTATTTGTTATCACAGTTTCACTCATCGTTTGTGGTCAAGTATTTGCAAGTGGTCTTTTATCTGTAGGTTTTGTAGATACTTTAATAGAATTTTGCAAAAATGCAGGATTTGGAGTTTTGGCTATTATTATCGCCGTTTCAATCTTGCTTGCGGTTTGTGCTTTCTTAATGGGTTCAGGAAATGCGGCATTTTTTAGCTTTGCTCCACTTATCCCAAATATAGCAAAACACTTTGGAGTTGAAACTATCACCATAATAGCACCAATTCAAATTATGACAGGCTTTGGAAGATGTGTTAGTCCTATTGCACCAGCGATTTTAGCTATCTCAGCTATTACAAAAGTAAGTCCTTTTGCCGTGGTTAAAAGAACAGCTATTCCTATGCTTGTAGCGGCTATTGTAAATGTTATTATGACTTATATCTATCTTTAAAAAGGAGAAAAAATGAACTCAAAAACTAAACTTATTCATTGTGGCAGAGGCGATCAAGGCGCTGAAGTAAGATCAGTTAATCCTACACTTATGCGTGCATCAACCATACTTTTTAAAGATCACGCAACTTGGCAAAAATACAGAGAATTAAGAAAAACAGATCGTGTTTTAAGTTATGGAGCTAGAGGAACAACAACCAATTTTGAACTTGAAAAACTTATTTGCACTCTAGAGGGTGGTTATAGAGCACAACTTTTCCCAACAGGACTTGCAGCATTAGCTATGGTGCTTTTAAACTATGCAAGCAAAGATGCACATTTTTTAATCACCGATGCAATTTATGGGCCTGTAAGAACGATTTGCGAATTATTTTTAGACAAAATGGGAGTTGAAATTGATTTTTTAAAAGCTGATGCAAGTGATGTAGAAGAAAAAATCAAACCTAATACCAAGCTTATCTTATGTGAAAGTCCAGGTTCTATACTTTATGAAATCATAGATTTACCAAAACTTTGCAAAATTGCCCATGCACATAATATCCCTGTAGCTATTGACAATACTTATTCTAGTGGATATTTTCTAAATCCTTTAGAACTTGGAGTGGATATTTCAGTTATCGCCGCTACAAAATATCTTAGCGGACACTCTGATGTAACCATGGGTATAGTAGTAATCAACGAAAAAGAATGGAAAAATTTTGACAAACTTCCAGAAGCTTTAGGCTTTACAACAAGTCCTGATGATGCTTACTTAGTACTTCGTGGTATGAGAACACTAGATGTAAGAATGAAAGCCCATGAAAAAAGTGCTGATGAAATTGTAGAGTTTTTACAAAGTAGAAAAGAAATTAAAACAATTTTCTATCCAAAACTCAAATCCCACCCAAATCATGAAATTTTCATGCGTGATCATAAAGGTGCAAATGGTATGATTACCATAGAATTTGCAGAAGGTTATAGCAAAGATGATGCTATTAAATTTGTAGATAAACTAGAATACTTTTCAATTGGTGCTAGCTGGGGTGGATATGAAAGCTTAGCCACCGTAACTACTCCACCTAGAACTGCAACAGATTGGAGTGCAAGAGGACCATTTGTAAGATTTCATATAGGTCTTGAAGATACTAAAGATTTAATTGCTGATTTAACACAAGCTTTTGATAGTATTAAAAAATAAGGAGATAAGATGACAGGAATTAGCGTATTTGATCATAGATTACTAGCAGACTCATGGAGCACGCAGGAAATGCGTGCTATTTTTTGCGAACAAAACCGCATACAAAAATGGCTCGATGTTGAAGCAGCTTTAGCAAAAGCACAAGCAAAACTTAAAATTATCCCTAAAAAAGCAGCTGATGAGATCGCAAAAAAAGCTCATTATAAATTTATGGATATGGACTTTATCTTTGCTGAATTTAAAAAGACCAAACACCCTTTAGTTCCTACTGTAAGAGGATTAGAAAAAGCTTGCGATAATAATTTAGGCGAATATGTACATTTTGGAGTAACCACTCAGGATATCATCGATACAGGACTGGTTTTACAATTTAAAGAAGCAATGACTCTTATAAAAAGCGAATTAAAAGCTATCGCAAAAGCCCTAGCAAAACTAGCTAAAACCCATAAAAATACTGCTATGATGGGAAGAACTTTAGCACTTCAAGCTTTGCCTATTACTTTTGGACATAAAGTGGCTATTTGGTTAAGCGAACTTGAGCGTCATTTTGAAAGAATACTTGAACTTGAAAAAAGACTTTATGTAGGTAGTATAGTAGGCGCTGTAGGAACTAAAGCAAGTTTAAGTGATGAGTGCAATGAAGTAGAAAAACTCACTTTAGAAAATTTAGGACTTGATGTGCCTAATATTTCTTGGCAACCTGCACGTGATCGCTTTATAGAACTTGGTTTTGTACTAGGTAATATCAACACAACCTTTAACAAAATCGCTCATGAAATTTTAATCCTTTCGCATAATGAAATTGATGAAGTTGCTGAACCTTTTGGCAAAGGACAAGTAGGATCAAGCACTATGCCACACAAAAGAAATCCTGCAGTAAGTGAAAATGCAGTTACAGTAAGCAATGCTTTTAAAGCAAATTTAGCCATTTTAAGTGATATTGAAAGACATGAACATGAAAGAGATGGTCAAGTTTGGAAAATGGAATGGAAGCTTTTACCTGAAATGTTTTTAATGCTTTCTGTGGTTTTAGCAAATATGAAATTCGCTCTTAGCGATTTAGAAGTAAAAAAAGATAAAATGCTTAAAAATTTAAATACTCTTAATGGTTTTGTTTTAGCAGAGCGTGTTATGTTTGCATTAAGCGATCATTATGGAAAACAACATGCCCATGAAATTGTTTATGAAAATGCTATGCTAGGTATAGAAAAACAAAAAACTTTTAAAGAAGTTTTACTTGCAGATAAAAGAGTATCTAAGGTATTGAAAGAAAAAGAAATCGATGCTTTACTTGATGCAACAAGTTATGTAGGATATGCACCAAAACTTGTAGATGAATTTTTGGCAAAAATCAAAAATAGCGCTATCTTAAAATAGGAAAAATCATGTTCTATAGTGAAATTTTAGCGGATTTTATTTTCAATCTTAAATATGAAAATATCCCTAATGCAGTTGTTCAAAGGGCTAAAGAGCTTATGCTTGATAGCCTTGGAACAGCTATAGCAGCAAGCAAAGAAGAATGTGTTTTAAATGCTTTTAAAGCTTTTGAAAATTTAAGCACAGAAAAAAATACTCCTATTTGGATAAATGATCAAAAATTAGATCCTATATACGCAGCCATGCTAGATGGCATTGCTTCTCATGCGTTAGATTTTGACGATACGCATACAGAAGCGATTTTGCATGCAAGTGCGATTTTAACTCCACTTTGTTTAAGTTATGGTTTTCATGTTAGCAAAGATGCGAAAAAAATCATCAAAGCTTTTATAATAGGCTGGGAAATTGCAGCTAGAGTAGGCATTGCAAGCAAAGGTACTTTTCATAAGCGTGGTTTTCATACTACTGCTATTGCAGGAATTTTTGGAAGCGTGAGTGCAAGTGCAATCTTACTAGATCTTAACAAAGAACAAATCATCAATGCTTTAGGACTTGCAGGAAGTTTTGCAAGTGGGGTTAATGAGTTTTTATCCAATGGATCCAATTCAAAAGTTTTACATATTGCCAATGCTATTAAAAACGGCATTATGGTAGCTCATTTTGCTAAAAACAATATGAGTGGACCTTTGAGTATTTTTGAAGGTAGGGATAATATCTTTAAATGTTTTGGCATAGAAGAAGAATGCGATAAAACAGAACTTAACAAAGCCTTAGGAGAAATTTGGCAAACTATGCAAGTTTCAATCAAGCCTTATCCAAGTTGTCATTTTGCTCATGGGCTTATTGATTGTGCTATTGCTTTAAAAAATGATGGTTTAAAAGCTGATGAAATTAAAAGTATTCATTGTTTTGTAGATGAAGTTCCTATTTCTTTTATCTGTGATCCTTTGGAAGCAAAATACACTCCAAATAGTGCTTATGAAGCTAAATTTTCCATGCCTTTTTTAATGGCTCTAGGATTCTTTGATGGCAAAATCACTCTTAATTCTTATGAAAATTTAAAGCGTGAAGAAGTACTAGAATTTGCTAAAAAAATCAGTTACGAAAAAAGGAAATCTCAAGGCTTTCCAAAATATTTTCCAGGGCATTTAGAAGCCAGTTTGCAAGATGGACACATAATCCAAAAAGATGTTTTTATCAATAAAGGTAATTTTGATAATCCACTAAGTTTTGAAGAATTAAAAGCTAAATTTTTAGCCAATGCACAAATTTACCTTGATAATGCTAAAGCTAACAAAATTCTAGATCAAATCATCAATCTAGAAAATTTAAACCACTTTTCTTTTTAAATATTTATCCTTCTTTTTACAAGAAGGATAATTTCATTACACTTTTTTATTATAATATTTATTATTAATTTAGGAATTACAATGACTTTAAACGAGTTAAAAGATGGACAAAAGGCTATTATTGTCAATTTAAACGCTCACAAAGAACTCAAAAATAGACTTTTAAGCTTTGGATTTATTAAAAATAAAAACTTGAAAAAAATTCACTCCTCTTTAAAAAATGCCACCATAATGGTAGAACTTGATACAAGTTGTGTTATCCTAAGATCTGATGAAGCTAAAACCATAGAAGTGAATCTTATATGAAAAAAATCAAAATAGCCCTTGTAGGTCAGCCTAATGTAGGCAAAAGTCTTCTTATTAATGCGCTTTGCAAAGCCAATATGAAAGTAGGAAATTTTAGCGGAGTTACTATAGAAAAAGCAAGTGCAAAAACTTTTTACAAAAACTATGAATTTGAAGTCATTGATTTACCAGGAACTTATTCTTTAGATGGATATAGCGAAGAAGAAAAAATCACACGTCATTTTTTAAATCAAAATGACTATGATGTTATTATTAATGTTTTAGATTCTACCAATTTAGAACGCAATCTTATCCTTAGTGCAGAACTTTTAAGCCTTAATAAAAAAATGCTTTTAGCTTTAAATATGTGCGATGAAGCCAAAAAAGAAGGCATAGAGCTTGACACTTCTATTTTAAGCCAAGAATTTCAAAGTCAAGTTGTTGAAATTTCAGCAAAAACAAAAGAAAATTTAGAACTTTTGCTGCAAAAAATTATTATTTTATTTGAAAGTAAATTTATTCCAAGATCCCAATTTTACACTCCGCTTTGCGAAAAAAGTCCAGAAAAAGAAGATTTATTATATTTTATTAATGAACTTTCAAAAAAAATTATCACGCACAAAAAAGAAGAAAGAAATTTAACCAAAAAAATCGATGCCTTACTTATCCATAAATTCTTTGGCTTACCTATATTTTTATTTTTAATGTGGCTTTTATTTCAACTCACCTTTAGCTTAGGACAAATTCCTATGGATTATATAGAATCAGGCTTTAATGCCTTAGGTGAATTTGTTAAAAACAATATTTCTAATACCTTTATCGCTTCAGCTTTGGCTGATGGGATTATCGCAGGTGTTAGTGCTGTGATACTTTTTTTGCCTAATATAATGATTTTATTTTTAGGCATAGCTCTTTTAGAAACCACAGGCTATATGTCAAGAGTAGCTTTTTTACTTGATGGGATTTTACATAAATTTGGTTTGCATGGTAAAAGCTTTATTCCGCTAATCACTGGTTTTGGTTGTTCGGTACCTGCTTTTATGGCTACACGCACTCTTAAGAACAAAAGAGATAGACTTTTAACTCTTTTTGTGATCAATTTTATGAGTTGCGGGGCAAGACTTCCTGTATATGTGCTTTTTATCGGTGCTTTTTTTCCAAGTGAAAAAGCAGGAAATTATCTTTTTGGAATTTATATTTTAGGTGCGATTTTAGGACTTTTTGCTGCAAAATTTTTAAGAATGACAGCATTTCGTGGACTTGATGAACCTTTTGTTATGGAAATGCCAAAATATCGTATGCCAAATTGGCATTTAATTTGGTTTATGGTTTATAATAAAGCCAAAATGTATCTTAAAAAAGCAGGAACTTTCATACTTTTGGCCTCTTTGCTTATATGGTTTGCTAGTAATTTTCCAAAAAGTGAAGAAAATTTAAATGATTTTAATGCTCAAGAAAGAGCTATAGAACAAAGTTATTTAGGACAATTTGGCAAAGGCATAGAACCTATTTTTAAACCCCTTGAGTTAGATTGGAAATTAAGCGTATCTTTAATCAGTGGTTTGGCTGCTAAAGAAGTGATGATCTCAACTATGGGAGTACTTTATTCACTAGGAAAAGATGTAGATGAAACAAATAATGATTTAAAAGGAATTATTGCCAAAAATATACCTATACCAAGTGCAGTGGCTTTTATTTTATTTGTAATGATTTATAATCCTTGCTTTGCAGCAACTATAGTTTTTTCAAAAGAAAGTGGAAAGCTAAAATACACTCTCTTTCTCTTTCTTTTTACCTGTACAAGTGCTTATATAGTAGCTTTTATAGGACTTCATATTGCTAAAATTTTATTAAATTAACTTGCTTTTAATGATGAAATTTTAGCGATATTATCTTCAAAAGCTTTTAAAATGCTATAAGCAACACCTTCAAAATCAAGTCCGCCGCAAAGATAGATTAAAGTCATACGAAAAGATTTACTCACATCAAGCTTTGGTTTTTCAGCGTTCATATTTAACTTAAAATCATAAGGACTTGCATGTTTAAAAGCGTAATTTTTTGCCGCAATTAAAAAATCATTCTTATCTTTTAAAAACTCGCCTTTAACTAAAATAAAGCTTATCTCAAGATATTTCCAAAAATCTTTTGAAGGCATAGGATTTTCATCAAAATTTTGTTCTATAAAAGCATAGTTTTTTTCAAAAGATTTTTTATAATTTTCTACAAGCAAAGTACCTAATTTATTTTTAGCTATATTTTGTAAAATAAGTTTTATATTGCTTTCAAATTCAAAATCTATTTGTTCTAAAATTTTAATTTGCTCTTCTAGAAAAAATTCTTGTTTTAACTCTTCATTACAAAGTTTAGCGTAAGAAAAAATATTTGCCATAGGCTTTTCATAATTCCCAAACTCATCCCAAAAATTTTTCTCACTACAGGCTATACAACCATGTCCTGCAGCCACTGGCCAAGAAGTTTTAGCATTGAATTTCACTTTAGGACAGTTGTTGTAAGTATAAGGTCCTTTACAACCTATCTTAAATAAACAAGCCCCATTCTTTGCAGCCTCATCGTCAAAATGTTCAGCAAAAATCCCACTTTCAAATTTCGCCTTTCTTTCACACATATCATGCAAACATTTACCATAAGCCCACACAGGACGATTTTGCTCATCAAGTTCAGGCAAAACTCCAAATAAAGCAAAAAAACTTAAAGTCGCAATGATATTTATATCACTTGGAGGACAACCTGGAATATTTACTACTTTCTGACTTAAAACTTCGCTAATACCACAAGTTTTACTAGGATTTGGATAAGCAGCCTGAATACCACCATAACTTGAACAAGTACCCACTGCAAAGATAGCCTTGGCTTTAGCGGCTAGTTTTTCTAAAATTTCATAGCCACTCTCTCCTTGCGCTCCTATAGTAAGAAAAAAGGTATCAATGGCTGCAACACCACCTTCAACCGCTAAAATAAAATCTTCTTCTAAAACATACTCTAAAAGCTCTTCAGCCTTAGTGCCATTTGCCGCCATTAAAGTTTCATGATATTCTAAAGAAAAAAAATCAAAAATAAGCTCATCAAAACTTGGCAACTCAGAACGCAACAAACTCTCGCTACACCCTGTACATTCACAAAGATGAAGCCATACTAACTTTGTTTTAGGTGCGATTTGAAAAAATCTTTGAGCAAGAGCTGGAATTTCATTGCCTAAAGATAAATGCCTAGCAAGAATTTTTACACTTTCTTCATTGATAACCTTATCCTCTTTTAAAGTAGAATTCTCAAGTTTTTTAATGCGATCTTCAAGTATATTTTTTAATTCTTCATTGCTAAGCTTTGCCATTTTTTATCCTTTTTGATTATCCCAACAAAGAACAGTTTGCCCTTCTTCATTTTTTTCAACATCGCCCATACCCATGATGTTATATCCTGCATCAACATAATGTATTTCACCTGTAACACCATTTGCTAAATCGCTAAGTAAATACATAGCCGAATTGCCTACATCTTCTATACTAACATTGCGTTTTAAAGGAGAATTGATTTCATTGTATTTTAAAATCATTCTAAAATCCCCTATTCCACTTGCTGCCAAAGTTTTAATAGGACCTGCTGAAATAGCATTAACACGAATTCCTTTTACTCCTAGATCTCTTGCTAAATAACGCACAGAACTTTCAAGTGCGGCTTTTGCTACACCCATAACATTATAATGAGGTACATATTTAACCCCACCAAGATAACTTAAAGTCAAAATCGAACCCTTATCTTTTAAAATAGGTAAAACCGCACGTGTTAAAGAAAGTAAAGAATACACAGAAGTTTGCATAGCTATATCAAAAGCTTCTTTTGAAGTTTCTAAAAAAGAATTTTCTAAAGCTTCTTTTGGAGCAAAAGCAACCGCATGTACTACAAAATCAATCTCACCTAAATCTTTTTTGATTTTTTCAGCGATAGAATCTAAATGCTCGTTATTATTTACATCAAGCTCATAAACAAAATTAGAATTAAACTCTTGTGCTATAGGTTCTACACGTTTTTTTAAAGCATCATTTAAAAAAGTAAAAGCAAGCTCGGCTCCTTGATCAAAACATGCTTTTGCTATGCCATAAGCGATAGATTTATTATTTGCAACCCCTACAATAAGGCCTTTTTTACCCTTCATAATCATCTTTTATCCTTTGATTAATTTTATAAAATTTTCTACTTTTAAAGCTGCAGAGCCTATCAAAACTCCACCACAATGATTTACACTTAAAATTTCTTTGATATTATTTTCATTCACACTTCCACCATAAAGCAAAGGTGCCTTGGTTAAACTCGCTAAAAATTCAAGCACTTTAGCGATATCTGTACTTTGTGCACTCACTCCCGTTCCTATAGAATAAATAGGCTCATAAGCGATAATGAGTTTTTCATAATTTAAATCAATAATTTCAAGTTGTTTTTTTAAAAACTCTAAAGTCTTGCCTGAATTTTTTGTATCTAAATTTTCACCTATACAAAAAACAATTTTATAACCATGCTCTTTAGCAAAATCAAATTTAGCCTTAATAAATTCTTCATCTCCTAAAGCTCTTCTTTCAGAATGCCCGATTAAAACGCATTTGATCCCAAATTCGTCCAAATGTTCTTTTCCAAGCTCGCCTGTAAAAGCACCATTAACACAAGGATAAAAATTTTGGGCTCCTTGTATGAAGTTATTTTCTTTTTCTAAAAATGCTACACTAGGTGGGAAAACGATAATATCATCGCATTTTACCCCTATAGTTTTATTTAAAATTTCAGCATAAATTTTAAAACTTGCTCTTGTGTGATTGCATTTTAAATTTGCAGCAAAGATCATTCATTTTCCTTAGATCTTAAAGCTTTTACGCCTGGAAGTTCTTTACCTTCTATAAGTTCAAGAGAAGCGCCACCTCCAGTGGAAATAAAAGTCATTTCATCTGCATCACCTGCGCGCGCAACCACATCAGCCGTATCACCGCCTCCAACAACAGAAGTTGCATGTCCTTCGCTGATATAATGACTCATTTTAATGCTACCTTTTGAAAATTTATCAATTTCAAAAACACCCATAGGTCCATTCCACCAAATCGTTTGCGCATCAGAAATCACCTCCTTAAAAAGTCTCACACTCGCAGGTCCTATATCTAAACCCATCCAACCATTTGGAATTTCTTGTGCTGGAACAAATTTCATCGGCACATCTTGTGAGCACGCAGGAGCGGCTACAACGTCTACTGGAAGATAAATTTTCACTCCTAAATTTTTACCTTTAGTAAGAATTTTATTAGCTTCTTCTAAAAGTTCTTCTTCTAAAAGTGAATTTCCTATATCATAACCTAAGGCTTTTAAAAAAGTAAATGCCATACCTCCGCCTATGATTAATTTATCTACCTTTGGTAATAAATTTGTCAATGCTTGAAGTTTTCCACTTACCTTTGAACCTCCAACAACAGCGACAAAAGGACGTGCTGGATGTTTGATAAGATTGCTTGCAAAATCAATTTCTTTTTGGAGTAAAAATCCTGCACCTTTGTGTTTTTCATCAAAAAATTTAGTAATAGCCTCCACGCTAGAATGTGCTCTATGGCATACTCCAAAAGCATCATTGATATAAACTTGAACCATAGAAGCAAGTTCTTTGGCTAAATTTTCATCATTTTTAGTTTCGCCTTTTTCAAAACGCAAATTTTCAAGAAGTAAAATTTCACCCACTTTTAAATTCATAGCTTTGGTTTTTGCATCTTCGCCGATAACATCTTTTGCCATAACAATTTCTTTATCTAAAAGTCTAGCAAGACGCTTAGCAACAGGTTCTAAAGAATACTTGGAGCTAATTTCTTTTGGACGCCCTAAATGAGAGGCTAAAATCACACTACATCCATTATCCAAACAATATCTTATCGTAGGAATAGCTGATCTTATGCGTCTATCATCAGTGATATTTAAAAAATCATCTTGAGGAACATTAAAATCACATCTTATAAAAACTTTTTTCTTAGCTAAATCAATGTCTTTTATAGAAATAATATCACTCATGATTAAGCCTTATTTGCAATATATACTGCCATATCTACTAGACGACTTGAATAACCCCATTCATTATCATACCAAGCAATCACCTTGATAAAATCATCCGCAATCACTTGAGTTAAATCACTTGCTACAATAGCTCCATAAGAACAAGTGATAAAATCGCTTGAAACTCTTTCATCATCATCCACCATTAAAATGCCTTTTAAATTTGTAGCTGCAGCTTTTCTAAAAGCTTCATTGATTTCATCTTTGCTGACTTTACGGCTTAGCTGCGCAGTTAAATCCACGCTTGATACATCAATCACTGGCACACGCATACTTTGTCCGTGAAGCTTGCCATTAAGTTCAGGCATAACAAGTTTCATAGCTTTTGCTGCGCCTGTAGAAGTTGGAATGATATTTTGCGCTGCAGCACGAGAACGGCGTTTATCTTTGGCCTTAGCATCAATAATACTTTGTCCATTTGTATAAGCATGTATTGTTGTCATAAGTCCTTTTTCTATACCAAAATTATCTTGTAAAACACGACAAACAGGACCTAAACAATTTGTTGTACAACTTGCATTAGAAATAATGCTTTCACCCTTGTAAAGTTCTGAATTTACTCCTAAAACATAAGTAGGTGTATCATCTTTTGCAGGAGCACTCATGATCACTTTTTGCACTCCCATATCTATAAATTCTTGACATTTTGCCATAGTTAAATGCGCTCCTGTACACTCTAAAACAATTTGTGCGCCGTGTTTTGCAAAGTCAAGATCTTTTACATTGCGACTTTTAAATACTTTGATTTTTTTACCATTTACCACTAAATCATCGCCTTCACTATCAACACTGCCTTTAAATTCACCATGTACTGTATCGTATTTAAAAAGGTATTTTGTAAGTTCAATATCCGTAGTATCATTTATCGCCACAAGCTCAATATCATTTCTTTCTAAGATGATTCTTGCAACACATCTGCCTATGCGTCCAAAACCATTTATAGCAACTTTTACAGCCATTTAATTTCCTTTTGCAAAATATAATGTTAATATTCTACAAAAAAAAGGTTAAAATTTTAATGAAGATAGCACTTTTTGGTGGCAGTTTTGATCCACCACATAATGGACATAATAGCGTTGTTTTAGAGGCTTTGGAAAAATTAGATATTGATAAACTTATTATTATGCCTACTTATATCAATCCTTTTAAAAAAAGTTTTAGTGCTGATGAAAAGCAAAGATTTTTATGGGTTAAAAAACTTTGGGGACATTTACCAAAAGTTGAAATTTGCGATTTTGAAATCAGGCAAAAACGCCCTGTTCCTAGCATAGAAAGTATTAAGTATCTTTATAAGCTTTATAATCCTAGTAAATTTTATCTTTTAATTGGCGCAGATCATTTAGAAAAACTTCATCTTTGGCATGATTTTGAAAAACTCAATTCTTTAGTAGAATTTGTTATTGCCAATCGCAATGATATAGGAATTCCTAAGAATTTCAAAGATTTAAAAACCAATAAAAAAATCGCTTCTTCTTTCATACGCGACACTTTAAATACAAATGAGGTTTGTGAAGAAATTAAAGATGAAGTAAAAAAATATTATGAAAAATTACAAAAAAATTGATACAATTTCAAAAATTAAAGGACAATAATGCAAGAAAGAATAGATTTAATCGTTAAAATTTTAGATGAAAAAAAAGCTGAAAATATCAAAACCATTGACATGAGCGAGCAAGAATACTTTGTAAAATATGTCATTATTGCAGCTACTTTAGGAGAAAGACACGCTCTATCCTTGATCGATGAGCTTAAAACACAACTTAAAGCCAAAGGTGAGGAATTTTTAAACATAGATAGTAGCGAAGAATGGAGCGTGATTGATCTTGGCGATATTTTAATCCATCTTTTAACACCAGAACACAGAGGAATTTATAATATAGAAGAATTACTAGAAAACCTTAAAAAAGGCAGGGTTTAAAAAGGCTAAAATTTAATTAGCCTTTTTAATTTTTAGAGATTATCGATATATTCTTCAATCTCTTTTTTAATTTTCTCTTTTTGCTCTTTTAAAGCTTTTTTCTTAGCCTTATACTCAACCTTGCTCATATAGTCTTTTTGATCATGTAAAGCATCGAGTTCTTTTTCGATTTTTTCCACTTCTTGTTCTTTAAGTTTTTTAGCTTCTAGTTTTTTATCATAAAACATAGGATCTTTAGTACAATCATTTTGCACTTGCTTTAAAGCAAGTTCTAAACTTAAAGTTCTAGCTGTGTCATTATGTGCTTTAGAAAAACTGATTTCTTTATTAATACGATCAATTTTTTTATCGCATTCACTTGCACCAAAAGCAAAAGCACATAGCGTAAGTAGAACAAGTATTTTTTTCATTTTTTATTCCTTTTTAAGATAAATTTAAATCGCGAAATATTATCTCATCAATTCTTAAATCTAGCTTTTATATCATTAAACAAAGTAAATACCATACTTTCAAGCTCTTTTGCTCTTTCTAAAGATGTTGCCTCAAAGCGTGTGATAAGATAAGGGCTGGTATTAGATGCACGAAGTAAAGCCCATCCATCGCCAAAATCTATCCTAGCTCCATCAATTTCACAAAGACTTTTAACACCTTTTAAAGCTCCTTTTTCAATCTCTTTTTGAAATTCTTCCACAAGTTTGAATTTTTCTTCTTCATTTACAGGAATTTTAATTTCAGGTGTAGTATAAAGTTTTGGTAAAGCTTTAATCATACTTTCTAGATCAAAACCTTTATAAACAAGCTCCAAGGCTCTTAAAAATGCATAAATTCCATCATCATAACCAAAATATCTATGTTTAAAGAAAATATGCCCACTCACTTCAGCAGCTAAATCAATATCTTTTTCTTTCATCATTTTTTTGATATTAGAATGTCCTGTTTTTCCCATAAAAATAGTTCCAAATTTAGCCACTTCATCAAAAAGATTTTTAGAACATTTTACCTCACCTAAAATGCGTGGATTAGGGATATCTTTAGCAAACAAATAACAAAGCTCATCCCCACAAAATACATGAGTTTTACTCAAAGCAACCATTCTATCAGCATCCCCATCAAAAGCAAAAGCTAAAGAATAATCTTGATTTTGATTTAAAAATTCTCTAATCGCACTTAAGTTTTCTTCTTCTGTAGGATCTGGAGCATGGTTTGGAAACTGTCCATCAGGCTCTGCAAACATTACATGAGCTTTTAAATTTAAAGCTTTAATTAAAGGCTCTATCACTACTCCAGCCGCACCATTTGTGCAATCAACACCAAATTTATAATTAAAATCCTTTAAAAAGCTAAATTGCTCGCACATAAATTTCACATAAAGGTTTAAAATATCGTATTTTTCTACTTCTAAATTTTCTTCAATATCATCATCTAAATACTTATAAACTTCTTTTGAAAACTCTTTTAACTCTACGCCAAAAAAACTTTCTTTATTGATAGTGATTTTAAAACCATTATAATCTTTTGGGTTATGAGAGCCTGTTATCATAACATTTGCATCAAATTTCAAGCCCTCATAAAGACTAAAATACCCCAATGGAGTTGGCACAAGCCCTATATCATAGATTTTTATTCCCGCTTTGTTAAGTCCACTCACCAGATAATTAAAAAGCTCATTTGCACTATATCTTGCATCATAACCCACACTTACATTTTTACAGCCTTTATTTAGCATGGTTTGTCCTAAGCAAAAACCTATAGCCTTAACACTTTTTTCATTCAGTTCTTTGCCATAAAGTCCTCTTATATCATATTCTCTAAAAATCACATCTAACATTATTTTCCTTCAAATTCATCTCTTCTTTAACCTAAATTTATCGTTTTTCTAAAGCAAATTTGGATAGAAAAGAAATTTTTGCTACAATTTTACATTAATTTCACTAAATGAAGGAAAATTTATGGATGAAGAATTAGAAAACGAAGAAACGAAAAAGAAAAAAGGTGGTTCACTTGTAATTATTATTGTTATTTTACTTTTTGTTTTACTTCTTAGTATTATGGGAGTGATTGCTTGGCTTATTTCAAGCAGTTCAAGTGATGAAAGTGAAGTCAAAGAAGCTCCAAAAGAAGAGGCAAAAGCCGATAAACCTAAAGTTTCAGCTCCTACTCAGCGAGGTAGTGATTTTGCTAATATAGGTCCTATGTATCCACTTGATCCTTTTACCCTAAATTTACTTAGCGATAGTGGTTCAAGATATGTAAAATGCACTATAGAACTAGAACAAAATAGCGAGCTTTTAAAACCTGAACTTGACAAAAAAGTTCCAGTGATCCGTGATATTATTATTCGTACATTAACAGCTAAAACTTTTGAAGAAGTAAGCACACAAAAAGGCAAAGAACGTTTAAAAGATGAGCTAGTTGGAAAAATCAATGAAATTTTAACCGATGGCTTTATTAAAAATGTTTATTTTACGGATTTTGTAGTTTCTTAATGCGTGTAGGCTGTGATATCATCGCCATTTCTAGGATAGAAAAAATTCATTCTAGACATGGCAAAAATTTTTTGGATAAATTTCTAAGCCCAAAAGAACAAATACTCATTAAAAATCCAGCAACTCTGGCAGGTCTTTGGGCTGCTAAAGAAGCCGCTAGCAAGGCTTTAGGTGTTGGAATTTGTGAATTATGCAGTTTTTTTGATATTGAAATATCAAAAGATGAAAAAAACGCGCCTAAATTAAAATATTCTCAAAAAATTACAAAAGATTTTAATATCACTCAAACTTCCCTAAGTATTTCTCATGATAATGGTTTTGCTATAGCCATAGTGGCTATAGTTTGATTATTTTCCTATAGTTTGCTTGTCTAAATTTCTTGAAAGTATGAAATCCACCACAGGTTGTTCTCTTTTATTTGCTCTTTTACAATGATCTTTTTGAAAAAAATCTGTGATTTTTATAACAATCCTTGCCCATTTTTTGCGATTTCTTTCACGCCACGCATGAGAAGAAACGCTCTCCCAAGCATAGCCATTAAACAAGCTTGCATTTACAAAATGATCTAAGGCTCTAACACCCTGTCTTGCTCGTGCGGTATTAAAAAAAGTTCCTATAATCACGATAAAAAGATATCCTAAAACTGCTAAAGGTACTATTGCACAAAGCAGGATAGTCCCTGCTAATTTTTCTTTTAAGCTTCCTTTTAAGGTGCGTTTTACACGACGACGAAAATTGGCACGAATTTTAGTTCTAACTCTTTTCATAGCTCTCTTTTGCTAAATTTTATCCTCATACCATTAGCCGAACGCACTGTTAAACGCCCTACTACATCAGGTACAAAACCTTCTTCAAGTTCTAGTTTGTAAGTTTTTAAAATATTAGCCAAAATCAAAATCGCTTCTTGCATAGCAAAACCTTGTCCTATACAAATTCTCTCCCCTACCCCAAAAGGCAAATAAGCATCTTTTTTGTATTCTCCTTCAAAACGAGAAGGATTAAATCCATGCGGATTTGTCCAAAATTCTTCATGTCTGTGTATCAACCAAGGAGCAATCACCACCCCAGAACCTTTTTTAATAAGCTTATCTCTAACTTGGGTATCTTTTTTTGCCTCTCTTGCAAAAAATCCAACAGGAGGATAAAGCCTTAAAGATTCTTTAAAAATATTTATTAAGTATTTAAACTGTCTTAGATGCGAAATTTCAATGGCTCCACCCTGTAAAACCTGAGTAATCTCCTCATAAGCTTTTTCTTGCTCCTTAGGATAAAGACTAAGCAAATAAAGCGTCCATGTCAAAGAACTTGCTGTGGTTTCATGTCCTGCTAAAAAAAGCATAGCTACTTGATCTAAAATTTCCTCAAAAGAAAAACGCTTATTCGTATCCGCATCCACTACTAAAAGCAAAGATCCTAAAATATCTTCAAATTCTGCATTATCTGCCATATCATATCTTGGTTTTATGATGTCACTTAAAACCTGCCTAATCACATCTCCGGCCTTAGCACGCTTACGATCTCCTAATACATAAGAAAGCCATTTTGGAAAACGAAACATACGACGCATGGCTGTATGCACACTTTGCTCTTGAAAAGTCACAAAGGCATTTAAGATTTTTTTACCTTTTTCCTCATTGAGTTTTGAAGACATAATGGTACGAAAAATAACATCAGCGGTAATAAAAGTCATAGCTTCATCTACTTCGATAACAGCATGATTTGGATACTTGCTAAAACGATCCATCATATCTGCCACAGCTTCACTCATGAGATTAAACACTTTATTGATACGAGTCATTTCAAAACTTGGACGCAAAAGTTCTCTTTGTTTTTTCCAAACTTCACCATTTGTAGTAAAAATACTCTCCCCTAAAAGCGGACTTAAAAGCTCATGTAAAAATGCACTTTTAGGAAATTCTCTAACCTCATCAACCATCATTCTTTTAACTTCTTTAGTATCATTTATGACATAAAGATCAAAATTTGGCATCTTCACATAGCCTGTTTGCATTTTATAACTACGCTCATAAAGCCCGTCAAGCCAAGATCTACGCTTTAACAAAAAAGTTAAGAGCGTAGAAGCTTTATTTTTATAAGGTTTTGGAAAAAAGGGGCATTCACTCATATTTTTACCTTTTCTTCTAAAAATTTAGGCATTATGATGAAAGAAAAAAAATCATAATCACCTTTAACACTAATACTATAAAGATATAAAAAGTGCGCTTTGTTTTTATCTCTTTTTATTTTTTTATACTCATGTTTTTCATATAAAGTGTGAAATTTAGCACTTAAAAATGGAGGTGTAAATTTAGCATTTACGCCACTCGTGCGGAAAAAATCCACTTGAGGAAAACATGCTCCATCAATAATCGATGTGTAATCATACCATTTTAAATCAAACCTTGAAACAAATTCAAGCTTCTTTCTAAATTCATCCGCTTTTTTTTGATAACTCACTAAAGGAATGCATTCTCCTAGAGTAAGAATTTTTAACTTATGAAGTAAAGATAAATCTAAATTTTGTCTTAAAATACACTCCAAAACTTCTATACAAACTATAGTTCCAACACTATGTGCTACTAAAACAAGTTCATAATCTTGTTTATTTTCATTTTGTTTTAGCTTATCTACTATGGTATTTGCAAAAAGCTTGATTCTTTCTTGCATAGTGCCTGTTTTTTTATCTTGCCAAGTAGCACAAAAAGCACAAATTCTTGCTATCCAAAATACAGCTAATTTCTTACCTAATTTAAATAAAAAATGATTTAGCAAAAATCCTAAAAAACATCCTATGATGATAGCTAAAGAAAAATGCATATAATTTTGCAAAAAAGCAAAACTTCCAAAAGCTAAAACCAAAGAAAATAGTAAAGAAAATAACACATAAAAAAAAGGATAATAACCTGTGATAAGTTGATAAATCGACTCTTTACCAAATTTGATAAAAAGTCCTGTGATAGTATAAATTCTAAAAAAACTATAACAATCCGCTAAGGCATCTTTGTAATTTTCCGACCAATTTTTCTTAACAATATCATTCCATGTTAAAAAATGATATTTAGTTTGCACTCCCTCGCAAGAAATTTTAAAAAAAGGAAATTGCTCATTTTTTTCAATTTTACTTAAATCAGCTTTAATATTAAAAGTATGAGAATAATCTTTTAGGTTTTTTTTAAATAAATCATAATAAAATCTATAACTTTTAGGATCATATCCTGCTATATAAAATACTTCCCTATCCATACAATATTTCTTTTTGCTTTTAATTATAACAACTTTGCTTTAAAAGCTCTCTTAATCAAAGCTTTTTAGTCTTATTTGTCTAAAAAGAAATTTTTATAAAAATTGCCGTTGAATTGATTAGTTTGTAAAAGATATTTTTTAAAATTACATACCAAAACAGGATTGGGTTTATAAGCATGAGCTTCACGCCAAAAAAATTGAAGTTTTTTTGGATAAGATAAGCCTTCAAAATTATAAAAAGCATTGCCACAAACCTTAGTCGGACAGCCTTCTAAAATAGCACTAAGGCCTACTGTTGAATTTATAGTAATACAACCTAAAGCCTTTCTTAAAAGAACTGGCAAGTGGGTATCATGAACATATAAAACCCTTCCTTCTACATGATATTTTCGACTTAAATCATTTATAAGTTTAAAATAATTCTTATAGCCCCTATCCATGGGATGGTGTTTAAAAACTAGATAAGATTTAGCTCTTGCATGGTTTGCAAAAGAAAGTATGGTTTCCTCTATAAAGTGCTCTATGCTTTTTTTGTAATGATATTTAATTTGCGTATCGCTATAAACTTGTAAAATCGCCAAAAAGTACTTTTTTTCTAAATTATAAATCTTTTCATTTAGTTTTTTTTCTGTAATCTTATAAAGATACTTTCTATACAATGATCTAAACCAAAATAAAAATTCAAAAGGATATAAAGTGCGATGATGAAGTTTGTTGTTAAAAAATGGAGCCAAAATAAAAGCAAACAACCAATACAAAAAAGCATCAAAAGCCATAAATTTAAATCCACCTGGAATTTCTTTTATGCTTTCTTTGGTAAAAATATTTTGAGAAAGATAAAAATTTTTATCACGCGGTAAAGAAGAATTTGCATTCACCCCATCTTTTTCCAAAGTAATACAATAAGGCCTTAAATATCCTTCTTCAAAAATCCATATTTCAATTCCTAATTCTTTAGCCACTTTAATAGCCTTAGCATGTATAATGCGACAATCATTATACATTAAAATAGCATCGATTTTTTTATTTTGAAAAAAATCTCTATAGAAATTTTCAAGATCTTTTTCATCACACTTACACCTCGTTCCGCTAGGATAGAAAAAAAAATCTCCGCCGTTAAAATTGAGTTTAAAAACTTTGGTTTGGTTTTTTCTCATTTTCACTGCAAGATGATGAAAAAAATTTCCCACAGGCCCTTGCAAGAGTAAAACATTTTTACCGCTAAATTCTTTTTTAATTTTAGTGCTAAATCTCATTTCTTTGCTAAAAATTCATAAAATCTTCTTATTTTTCTAAGCATAAAAGTTTTAAAATCTATTGCCAATTTTATATATTTTTTTGAAAAATAAGCTTTTTGTAAATTTAGCATTATATCTAAACAAACTTCAATTTCACATAAAGTTTTTGTTTTAGGATTTATATATCTTGGATATATGATTAAAGCACCTGCTACAAGCTCTTCTAGGCTTAGTTTTCTTATTCTTCTTTCACATCTATATTTATCTTTTGTTAAACCCCAGCCCGCATAAAAAGGCATACCATAAGTAAAAACTTTTTTAGCCCTTAAAAGAGCATCAAAACCACTTGTAGAAGTAATAGTGTGAATTTCATCAGCAATTTTTATAGCGCTATCAATACTGCAATCTTTTACAATCTCATCACAAAATTCCAAGATGAGTGTTTCATCTTTTAAACCTACACGGTTACCGCTTAACACATCAGGATGGGGTTTAAAGATGATATAAGCATCTTGATTTTTAGCACGCACCTCCTTAAGCAAATCAAGAGTAGATAAGCCAAAACCCCCTAAAATCATCGAAGCATCATCTTCAACTTGAGCAGGGATTAAAATAATCTTTTGTCCTATTTTGGCATTGATTTTTAAGTCTTCATGCTTTAAGCCATTGTATTTTGAAAAGCGGTTCTCAAGTAAGATTTTTATAATATTTTTTGCCCTATTTAGCATATTTTCATCAAAAATTTCGTTTTGCAAAAGCTCTTCTAATTTACTTGCTTTATTTGGATCTATGTAAAGTCCTTTATCATCAACAATTAAAGAAAAAGGGCGCGTAAGATCAGAACCTAAAGAGATTGAGCGAATAAATCCATCTTCAACTAAAGAAATTTTGGGAGTAAAATGGAGCAAATTCTCATCTTGCGCTTTTTTTATAAGAGTAGTTTTAAGAGCGTTATAATCTATCCTTTTACCCCAAATGAAAAATTTATCATTTTCTTTAAGTTTATATCTAGCTAAAGATTTTAAAGAATTTAAAAAAATAATTTCATTATCTTTAGCCTTAAAAAAAGGCTTGATAAAATGCCTTTTCCATAGGGTAAAGCCTAGCATAAAAAGCTTGTTAGAATTTACCTTTTCTATATCTTTATATTTTGCTAAAGTTTGAATAGTATCAAAAATATTACTTTTTTGATTTAAATAAGGATTAAAATACTCAGCATAAAGTATATAAGCAGCATAGAAAACTTCTTCTAAACTTCTTTTTTGCATCCTTCTTTTACACTCTAATTTATCTTTTGTTAGACCCCAGCCCGCATAAAAAGGCATGCCATAACAAATACACTCACATTCTTGCATCAAAGCTTCAAAACCCATACCAGAAGTTTTGGTATAAACCTTATCAAAAAACTCAAGCAAGGCTATGGGATTAAAATTTTCAGTGATTAAAATACATTCTTTAGGTAAGGAATTTAAATCTAAATCACTTTGTTTTTTACCACTTAAAACATCTGGATGGATTTTTATATAAATTGTAGATTTAGGATTTTCTTTTATGGCATCTTTTATCATATCAAGAGTTTTAAAATCTTTAGCAAGCCCAAATTCAAGAGAGGCATCATTGGCCGTTTGAGTGATGATTAAAACGCGTTTTTCATCTTTTTGAAAATAATTATCTGGAATATCGAGATTGTTATTATACTTGCTAATTTTATATTTTTTGATAAGCTCTATAGCTTTTTTAGCTTGCTTGATTTCTTCATCTTTAAATTCACAAGTATTTAAAAGATTTTCAAGCTTTGAAGGCATTGTTGCATCATAATAAATGCCTATATCATCTTTAACCATAGAAAAACTTGGGCTATTTTCAACCCCTAAGTTTAATGAGCGGATAAATCCATCTTCTAAAAGTATGAATTTAGCCTTATATTTTTTAGCTAAATTCATAGCTTTTAAACCTGATTTTTTGCGTCCCCAACCAAAGAAAAGATCATCTTTTTTGATTTTTAAATTTTTCTTATACAAAGAAATAGTATAAAAATTTCTAGCATTAGCAATAAGTTTTTTTGATGCTGAGTAATACTTCACAATGCCAATTTCTTTATTATAAGTTCAACTTTTTCTTCTAAATTATTTCGACAAGAATTATCAATCACTAAATCAGCCTCTGGTTTATCAAATTCTATATCAACACCAACTACATTATTAATTTCTTTATTTAAAGCCTTAGTATAAAGCCCTTTTTGATCTCTTTGCATTAATTCATGCATATCGCATTCTATATAAATTTCATAATAATTTTTTAATTGCTTTCTATTGTAATCATAAATCTCATTAAACATTGAAATCGTAGTGACAATAACTATCATACCTTGATCGTTTAAAAATTTTGCAAATTTAGCTCTTTTCAAAGCCATATCTATGCGACCTTGTTTATCGTATGCATAATGTCCTAATATTTCTCTTAACTCATCTCCATCGAGATAAATAAGATTTTTATATTTTAGTTTTAATTTCTCATACAAAGCTTGACCTATAGTTGTTTTTCCACTTCCAGCTAAACCAGTAAGCCAAATAATATAAGGACTATTTATCAATTTGCACCTCTAAATCACTCATAAAATCAATTTCACACCAATTGCCATCAATTTCCACTGCTTTTGCGTTGTTGTATTTTTCAATTAAAGCTTGCAAAAAACTTGTCATGTACATATTTTCAAAATTTTTATTATCATATAAAATATCTCGATCAAGCATTTCATAAAAAGCAATAACTTCGGAAAGAAATTGATAAGAAAATTTAAAAAGTCCTATATATTGAGCTTCTATCTCATCATAGGCATTAGCTTTTTTTCCAAGTTCTATAATATAACCATTTGTCATCTTTAATGTTTCAGCATCTTCTAAAGGATTTGCAAAGCGTTTGCTCCAAAGCTTACGCCAAGACTTATCAACTACTATAGCAAGTTCTTCTTTGGCATTTATAAGCTTTTGCACGCAATCTTGAAAATAAACAATATCCGCATAAGAAATAATCAAATCTTGTTTTTCTTCGATGCATTTTAATATAAAATCTTTAGCGCAAAAAAAAGTATGAACCATATTGGTTTTATCATATTTTGAATTAATAAAAAAATGCTCGATATCATATTTATTAAGATAATTTTTTAGCACTTCGTTTAAATATCCACCCACAACAGCTATTTCATTTATACCTGCTGATTTTAAAGCTTCGATTTCATAATCTATGATTTTTTTATTCTTATACTCAACCATACACTTTGGTTGATCTTTTGTTAAAGGCATCAGCCTTGATCCAAAACCTGCTGCTAAGATAATTGCATTCATATTATTCCTTGATTAAACTAAACCACTCTCTTAAAATTTGAATATTATTAAGCCCATTTTCTCTTTCAATATGCCACATTATACCAAAAATATTTTCATACTTATGTTTAAAAGCTTCTATGGTATTATCTTCTGCTAAGCAAAGTTCTACAAGATCTTCGCCTAATTTTTCAATAGCAAAATTATGAAAAGAATTGCTTATAAATTTTTCTTTTGAGAAAAATACTTCATGTTTGCCTATATGATTTTCACAAGGACTTATATGGCTGTTAAAATAATGAGCTATCATCTGAGCCCCTCTGCAAATTCCTAAAAGTGGTATTTTTTCTTCTAAACAAATTTCTATAACTTGCTTTTCATATAAATCCCTCTTTTTAGATAAAACATTAGGACTATAAAAACTTAAATCATTGCCACCGCTTAATATCACAGCTTTTATTAGATGTTTATAATGAGAAAAATCTATTTCATAGCTAAGAGGAAGAGGAGTAAAATTTTTAAATAAATCTTTATTAAATAATTTTCCCCAATCCAAAGCCAAACATTCTCTTTCTTCATGATAACTTTCGTTGCAAATAAGCCTTTGAGTAATACCTATAAACAAAATATTTGCTCACTTTCACATTCTATATTTATTTTTTTAGCTTTTAAATATTTTTCAAAATTTTCTTCTCCAACTCCTATAACAGCAGGCATTCCAAGTTCTGAGGCACGAATGGCCATATGTGAATTAGCACCCCCATAACATGTAATAAGTCCTGCTATATTTTTTGTAAATAAATAATCATATCCAGGATCTGCTGCATAAATTAAAACAATCTTTCCTTCTAAATCTTTATCATTTTCCTTCGCCGTAAATGCAGTGATGTTCTTTTGTGTAATGAAATTTGGAATAATACTATGATTATAAAAAGAAAAAATTTCATCGGCATTGCAAAGTAAAGAAGGAAGTTTTATAGCTTGTGTAAGTTCATATTCTTTTTTATTGCGATTAATTTCTTCTACAAACTGCTCTTTTGGATTTATAGAATAAAGACTAGAATAAAGATTTAAAATGCTTTTTATATCAAGATGAGCCAAATCTTCTTTTTCAATACCATAATATTTGCCTAATTCTTCTATATAAACTATAGCCTTAGAAAGCAATCTAGTGAATTCAAATTTAACGAGCTCTCTACCCTCGATAGCCTGCTTTAAAAAATCAAAAAATTCACAAGCATTAATCTCTAGTCCATGTTCTCTAAGTAAGGCATTTAAAGCTTTTGTCTTTTCTTCTGAAAAAACAAAAGCTTTATCTTGTAAATAAACTTTACTATCTTTTTGATCCACATCAAAATAAAGTTCAAAATCTTCATCATATCTTGGAGATAAAATATTATAAGTTCCTGCTCTTAAGTGTCCAAAATCTTTCAAAAATTGATCCTTGTTGTGAAAATTAAGATGGTTTGTTTGTTTGCTTAAATTTTTACTCACTGTATTGAGTGAATTTAAAAAATCATCTTTTTCCTCTTTAGTTATAAAATCAATCTCAACTAAAGAATTTAAAAGTTGCATTGCTACAAATGCAGCCCTAGCCACTCCCGCAAAAGGCAATGTTCCATAACGCTTGCATTCTTCAATAAGCCAATAAATTTTATCAATTAAAGAAAAATTAGAATTAATAATGCCATCATATCTTTCTTTTAGCTTATAAGCTTTTTGTATGTCTTTTAAATAAAGCCCTGATCTAGGATTAATAATCTTATTTGTAAGTTCTAATAATGAAAATTCTAATCTTTTGATTTCATTTTCATTAAAACCATGATTTAAAAGTTCTTGTAATTTTTTAGAACTATTAAAGTCATAACAAGAATAAACAATATTAAATTCAATCTTATCGTGCAATTCATGATTTTTATTAAGCTTATCTAAGTAAAAATTGACAAGTTTTTGCGCGATATTTTCATCTAATTTTTTTGGTATAAAAGAATTAAAAGATAATCTTACATCCACATAAGGAATGCCTAAAAAAGAATGTATTAAAGGATGGGATCTTAAATCTCTATAACCATAATTATCTCTTTGATACGCCCAGATATTATCCGTAATGATTTCTTTATATAAACTAAAAGCTAAACGCTTAGGTCTTAACCCTATGATTTCAGCTGGGTTCCAATCAGGCATTACCCCAAAAATGGCTTTATCTCCCAAAACTCTAGATCTTGATTCTTTTAAAGACTCAAAACGTTTATAAAATCTATATAAAGCTTCTTTTGGTAAAGAATGAAATAAATTATTTTTTTCATGCATAACCAAAGGACGCACTTGCAAGCAAAAAAGTTCTTCCTTATTATCTTGAATAGCAAATGCAAATTCAACATCTAAAAAATGATAATCATATAAAACTTCTAATTCTTTTATAAGTTCTATAATTTTTTGAAGTCTAATATCTTTAAATTCTAAATAATCTCTGTAATGATAGTAAGTTTTTGCACTCTTGCTACTTCCATCTGTAATAGAGCTATTTGAACCATTTTCATCATATTGAAGACAAAAATAAGGGGAAAAATTATCCTTATCAACACTAAAACCAACACCGCAAAGAATAATGTTTTCAAGCATAGGTTGAGCTAAAATTTCATCGCTTTTTGATGGCATAGAATTGGCAACTTCATATAAAGCTTTTAATAACTCATCTTTAGAATCAGCTTTAATATTTGCCAAAGAAAGAAAAGCGCCTGCATTGGAGTTTTTCATACTATCTTCACTTAAAGAAGAACTTCTTATAATGAGTCTATTAGCCTTTAAAGTTTGAATGCCCTGTAAAACTTTATCTTCATTTGATATTAATTCTTCAAGCGAAGTTAAAACCAAAGGTAGAACTTTTGCTTTTTTTAATTTTGTTTGTAAATTTTTTAAATTTTGTGCTTTGGTTTTAAATTTTAACTCCGCCATGTTTTTCCTTAGTTTTATATTTTTTTAGCACTCCAACAACGAGTGGTATATTTTATGCTAAATTCCTTAGGAAGTCTTTGTGAAATTTTATCACTAATTTTATTAAAAAGTTCATTTCCTTCATCAGTCTCCAAATCCCAGTAAGGATTTTTAACGCTTTTCCATGCATTAATATAATTTTCAATGCTTTGACGAAAATAAAAATCCTCTTCAATATAAACAATATTATCAAAAAGATCCTTTCGACTCTCTATAATTGGTCTTTGATCTTCTCTTCTTGTTCCCCTTGTATAATTTGGTACAAATTCTACAATAGTATCTTCAGCTATTTTTTGTACAGGATCGTTTAAATCCCTGTGATTCCACATACAAGAAAAATATCCCTCTGATTTTAATAAGCGATGTGCCTCTTCTAAGGCTTCATTTCTATCCATTACATTAAAACTACTACCAAAAGTTACCCAATCAAATTCACTATTTTGAAGTGTTGAGTTTAAGCCTGTTGCTCTAACCCAGTCAATCTTCTCACCTTTAGTTCTTTCTATCCCAATCTCACGCATCGCATCATTTGGTTCTACAGATACTACCTTACATCCTCTTTCTAAAAGCATAATGCTTAGATTTCCAGTTCCTGCACCGATATCAGCCACCTTGATATCTTTTTTTCCAATAAGACTAATTAACATATCTATAGTTTTTGGAGCATAATTTGGTCTATAGCTATAAAATTTAGCATGCTTGGTATAATCCCACACTTGTTCTACTAGTTTTTGCATTTTATTTCCTTTTTTCATCTTTGACAAGCTTGATGAAAAAAAGGAGGTATTTTATGCTTTTCTAGCTGTCCATGCTCTTATTTTATAAGGAATCTCTATACTTTGCATATGAGAAATTTTAGCTTCTATCATCTCTAAAATTTCCTTCCATCTTTTTTCACCTGCTTGTGCTTGTATATCATTTACAGAATGCCAAGCTCCAAGATAACGCTCTTTATCCCAAAACTCTTTATAGTCGCACTCCATAAAAAAGCAATCTGTGAAATCTCCTGTTGAAACAAGAATTTCTTCCCATTTTTTAACATTTTGAGTGCCGCTGCTTACACGAGCAAGCTCTGGAACAATATGTTTAATCTCCTTTTCGATTTCATCAAAAACCGAACCCTCTACAATGTGGCGAGGATTCCAAATCGCAGTGAAATACCCCCCCCCTGTCAATATACGATTAAATTCTGGGAGAGATTTTTTAGGATCTGTCCAATGAAAAGAACTAGCCATGATGACCCAATCAGCTTGATTATTGCTCATGCAGGTTTCTTCACCACTTCCTTTGTGCCAAGAAATATTTGATAAATTTTGTGTAAATTTTTGCCCTTCTTCACGCATATTATCGTTTGGTTCCACAGCACTAATTTGGCATCCAAACATTTCTCCCAGCATCTTAGTAAGTTTTCCAGTTCCAGCTCCTACTTCAACAATATTTAAATCTTTTAAATTTTTATTTTTATCATTGATACAAGATACAAGTTTTTCAAGTAAAAATAGACTATAAGCAGGTCTATTATGATAATGTTTTGCAACTTCTGTAAAATCTCCTTGTTTCATATTAATTCCTTTCTCTAATTTTAAACACAATTATATCTTTTTTTTTATTAATTTACAAATCTTTCTTCTGAATATCGTCATCCAACTCTTTGCACATTTTTTCAAATTCTTGATAGTATTTCCAAGATGCTACTATATCTGGACGATGTTGTTTAATATGAGATAATCCAATATCCAAAATACTCTTGAACACACAGTATATATTTCGATGTGATCGAAAATAATTTAAAATATTGTTTTCTAAAATCTTATGTTCCAAAATATTATTTTTTACCAATTCAATTTCTTTTATAACTAAAGATAAATAATCTTTTATATTTTTTAATAAAGATGAGTTATGTAATATATTTTCATAAAAGTAATCATAATTATTTGTACAAATTTTAAAATCTCGAGATATATTATTATCAAACAATTCATAAGTTATATTATAAGGGTGATACTCTGTAATGTAATTAATATCAATAATAATTTCAAATTCATTATTAAAAGTTATAATAATTGGTAATATTGCATATAAGTCTGTATGTTTTTTTTCTCTTAAATATTCCATTTCTTCTATTAAAACTTTCTTATCTATTTCCTTATCAAAAAAGGAAGAAAATTTTATCATACTTTGAAAAACATTATCTGGATCTATTTCTGAAGCATCAAAATAGTATGTATTATTTCTACAAATATTAGCAATCTTTGAATAATCATAATTAACATATTTACTACCATTAATAAATATTTCAGCTGCGGTAATATCTGGAACATTTTTATAACAAATCACTCCATTGTTTAAATATGGGAACTTCTTTCTATGGACACAATGAATATAATTTTCATAAATTTTCAATTTATTGCTTTCATTGCTACCACCATGATTAATCATTGTTTTAAGTCTTGATATAGGATCCCGAGTAACAATAATAAAAGAAATATTTTGCATTATATAAAATATCTTATATTTATATAATTCACTTGCATTATAAGTCAAAAACCAAATACATAATACTAATATGTCTCTTTTTTCACAACATCTATATAAATTATCAAAATCAATAGAATCAAAAAAATTAAAATGTAATTCACATATATTTAATTTTAAATATCTTTTAAAAAAATCAATATAAGTATAATGCGCACTGGCTCCAAAAGTTATTAGAAAAAATTTATATTTATTCTCAGGTAAAGGTAAATTCATCTCCCAAGCAAGTTCAGCAGGTATGTTATGGTAATTAATTTTTTCATTTTCATCATTTAATTTTTTAGGATCAAGCAATGAAGGATAAGGATGATTTTCTTTTTTGTATCTTTCTTTAAAATCATCTGATAATAACCATTCTTCTATAAGATCAAAATTTTGTATGAAATAATTAAAATTATGAAAAATATTATCTAATATAGGTTGATAATCTTGATGAATTTTTAATATATTTTTTATTCTCGGAAATTCTTTTAGGAATAGTTGTTTATTATTTATCAATCCCTGAAGAATACTAGAGTTAATCTGATCAAATTCTTTAAAAATTTCTCTAAAAATTTGAAATTCTTTTTTAGCTTTTTTAATATCATTTTTTAATTTAAATCCACTTCCTTTATACCAAGTTTTATCAGCTTTGATTAAAACTTCACCTAGCATATAGGACAAATGAAATTTATATCTTAAAGCTTGCTCATAATTACTGCATGTTTCTAAACTTGGATATTTGAGTTGAGGAAAGATTTGTATAGTTTGTTGATAAATTTTTTGTTCTTTTTTGTGTTGTTTTTTAATTTTATAGAGTTTTTTAAATAATGCTATATACCCCCCCCCATTGTTTGTAAAGTCAATCATAGCTTGACCTAGTTTATAAGCAAGATGATTTTTTACTCTTTCTATAGCTGAGTTTGGGTTATACATAGGGTTTCTCCTTTAAAAATGGCTTTGGTTGGTTGTAAAATTATAATAATCCTCAGGCACGCCGATATCTATAAAATAATCATCAAAAATTTCAGCTCTAGCCTTTAATTTTTCACAATTTTCTTGTAAAAACTCTTCAAAAGAAAATTTTTTCTCTAAATCAAATTCATTAAAAATATCTTTAGTTAAAAGATAAATTCCACCATTGATTAAACCCTGATTTTTGAATATTTTTTCCTCAAAAGAAATCACAAAACCTTGCTCATTAACATTTACTGTGCCATATCTATCAAAATCATTCATTTGTTTTAAAGCGAGGCAAATTTTACTTTCATTTAGCTTTAATTTACTTAAATCTATATCAAAAAAAGTATCGCCGTTTAAAACATAAGCTTCATTTTTTATAAATTTCAAAGCCTCTTTTATAGCTCCACCTGTTCCTAGAGGCTCTTTTTCGATGCTGTATTTTATTTTTATACCTAAAAACTCATCTTTAAAATACTCTTTTATCACTTCATATTTGTATGATACTGCTAAGATAACTTCTTTTATGCCTTGCTTTTTAAGATATTCAAAAATAAATTCTAAAAAAGGCTTATCATTTATGGGTGCCATAGGCTTTGGAATGTCTTTTATAACACTTTTAAGCCTTGTTCCTAAGCCACCGCAAAGTATTATTGCTTGCAAGAAAAACCTTTGCCAAAAAGCTCTTCTTCGATGATAGCACAAATAATATGCCCTATTAAAATATGTGCTTCTTGAATTCTTGGAGTGCAAGTTGAAGGCACTTTTATACAATAATCACAAAGTTCATTCATAGCTCCGCCACTAGCTCCGCTTAAGCCTATACTTATGATTCCTTGTTGCTTGCAAAGATCTAGAGCTTTTAAGATATTTTTACTATTTCCACTTGTAGAAATACCTATAAAAACATCTCCCTTAACTCCTTGAGCTTGTACTTGTCTAGCAAATAAATTTTCATAACCATAATCATTGCCAATAGCAGTTAATATACTCGTGTCCGTTGAAAGTGCAATACTTGCGATCCCTGGTCTATCAAAATAAAACTTACTTACAAATTCTCCTGCGATATGCTGTGCATCTGCTGCACTACCACCGTTTCCTGCTAATAAAGTTTTGTTACCATTTTTATAAGCTTTTATGACTTCTAATGAAGCATTTTTAATAAGATTTATCAAATTCTCATCTTTTAAAATTTGCTCTTTTACCAAAATCGATTCTTGAAAATGTTCTTTTATATAGGAATTTAAATTCTCCATGATTTAACCCCCTCTTTGGTAAATGAAAAATCTTGTACATAACCTTGCTCTTTACTTAAAGCTTTGATTAAATTATATTTTTTAGTAGGATCTACGAAGAAAAACATAAATCCACCTGCTCCTGCTCCACTAGTTTTGCCACTATAAGCTCCATTATCTATGGCGAGTTTATAAATTCTTTCAAGCTCATCGTTGCTAACGATTTCTGAGATGATTTTTTTTGACTGCCAAGACTTACCTAAAATTTGCGCCAAAGTATCAAAATCAGCTCTAAATAAAGCTTCTTTCATCTTTATAGCATCTTGCTTTATAGCATGCATTGCCTCTAAAGACTTTTCATCTCCAAGCTTTCCTTTTTTATGCTCTTCTATATCTTTTGCTTCTCTTGTAATATTTGTAAAATAAAGCACAGTTCTAGCTTCAAGCTCACTAGCTATCCAGTTTTTAATACGCAAAGGATTAACAATAACTCTTTTATTGTTATAAAATTCCATAAAATTAAAACCACCAAAAGTTGCGGCGTATTGATCTTGTGCTCCGCCTACTATGCCTAAATCTTCTCTTTCTATCTCATAAGCAAGTTTAGCGATTTCATATTCTCCTAAAGGTAGATTAAGCCATTCTGCAAAGGCTTTTATGATGCCTACAACAAGAGTTGAACTTCCACCTAGTCCACTACCACTTGGTACATCCGAATAAGTATGCAAAGAAAAACTCAAAGGTTTTTTTGTAAAATCTTTTACAATGCGATTATAAATACTTTTAAAGATGTCTAACTTTCCATCATTTTCTAAGAATTCTTTACTTTCGTACTCAGAGTAAGAATTTGTATCAGGAGAATCAAAAATGATTTTTCTATCTTCTCTTTCGATCAAAGTGCAATGTATATATAAAGATATAGTCGCATTTAAAACATAACCTGTGTATTTATCACAATACAAATTAATATCAGTTCCACCACCTGCTAAACCAAGACGCAGAGGAGTTTGTGTGCGTATGGTTTTCATCTATTTAATGGTATCCTTCCTTTTTTTATCTCATCTCTCCAATGATTTAATAGATCCTCAAACATTTTTCTAGCTGGAATTTGGGGTTTCCAGTCAATAAAACTTTTGATTTTTGTGTTGTCAAACATTTGATAATCCGCATCAATTGGGCGCAGTCTTTGCTCATCTTGCTCTATTTTTATATCTTTTCTTGTAGAAAATGATAAAAGAATTTCTATAACTTCAGGGAGCTTAAAAGCCTCTTCTCCTGCTATATTAAAAGCTTCCCCGCAAGGAATATTACCTTTTTGACTTTCCAATGAAAGTAGATAATAAGCCCTTATGGCATCTCTGGCATCTTGAAAAGTTCTTATGCTTGAGAGATTTCCAACCTTAATAATAGGCTCTTGATAACCCGCTTCAATGAGTGTAATTTGTTTTGCCACCGTGCTTTCAAAAAACACATCACTTCTTCTTGGGCCACTATGCGTTCCCATTCTTGTAACAAAGGTGCGAATATTATAAGCTTCACCATAAAATCTTCCTAAATAATCAGTGCCGATTTTGCTTATGCTATAAGGACTTGCACCGTGAAAGGCTGTTTCTTCATTAAGTTTAATGCCTACTTTTGCCTTGCCATAAACTTCACTTGAAGAGCAAATATGCACTACAGGCTCATAGCCATCTTTTGCCTTTAAAATTCTAATGTTTTCTAGGATATTTGCCGTGCCTATTATGTTAGTTTGCAAGGTTTCAATAGGAATTTCAAAAGAAGTTTTTGGATAAGACTGAGCTGCTAGATGAAAGATTACATCAGGTCTTTTGCTTTCAAAAAGTTTTTGAATACTAGAATAATCATTTAAATCTGCATAAAAAATACTTATTCTATCTTTTTTATTTATCCTGTCGCTTAAATGATAGATATTGTCCATAGGCTCTTGCCAACGCATCATTCCTATAACTTCATAATCTGTGTTTTCTAGCAAAAAATCTGCCATTTGCGAGCCAACTTGCCCTGTAAATCCTGTAATTAACGCTGTTTTTTTCATAATTTTTCCTATTGTCTTATATTTTGCTCTTTTAAATACCATTCATACATCATCTTAATGCCATCTTCAAGCTTGATTTTTGCCTTCCAGCCTAGAGAATTAATCTTCTTGCAACTTCCTAATTTTTTCATTGTTCCATCTGGTTTATTTGTATTAAAAACTAAATTACCACGATATTCGATAATGCGTTTAACAAGTTCTGCTAACTCTTTAATACTTATATCTTTGCCTGAACCTATATTTATATGCGTATTTCTAATTTCAACTTCATTGTTTTCATATAAATCACTGAAATTTACTTTTTCCATAACATACACACAAGCATCAGCTATATCATCAGCGTGTAAAAATTCTCTCATAGCCTTTCCGCTACCCCAAATTTCAACTGAATTTTCTGTAATACCAAATCTATTTAAGTAATTTTTAACTTCACTTTCATCATTGAGATTTAATAAATATTGCACTTTAGTAACGCCTTCTTCTTGCAATACTTTAGCTAAGTGCATTTTTCTTATAAAGGCTGGTAAAACATGTGATGTTTCTAAATTGAAATTATCATTTGCTCCATATAAACTACAAGGCATAACTGAAATAAAATTAGTCTTATACTGTAAATTATAACTTTCACACATTTTAAGACCTGCTATTTTAGCTATGGCATAAGGTTCATTTGTGTATTCTAATTTACTTGTTAAAAGATATTCTTCTTTTATGGGTTGCGGACATTCTCTAGGATAAATACAAGCAGTCCCTAAAAATAATAACTTTTTAACTCCATTTAAATAAGATTGATGAATAACATTGTTTTGTATCATTAAATTTTGGTAAATAAAATCCGCTCTATAGGTATTATTTGCTCCAATTCCACCAACTTTTGCTGCGGATAAAAAAACATATTCTGGTTTTTCTTTTACAAAAAAATCAGCCACAGCTTTTTGATTTGTTAAATCAAGCTCTGAATGAGTTCTAAAAATTAAATTACTATAACCTTTATTTTGTAAATTTTTTACAATTGCCGAACCTGTTAACCCTCTATGCCCTGCTATATAAATTTTAGAATCTTTAAGCATTGCAAACCCTTTTTGTAGAATTTGCAAAACTACGAATATTATTTGTAAAAAGAGACTTGATATTTGTAAAGATGAAGTATTCAAAGTTTAATACCCCCCCCCTATTGTTATTTTTATACCATTCGTACATCATTTGAATTCCTTTTTCTAAATCAATTTCATGTTTCCAGCCTAAATTTTGCAACCTTGAACTATCTAACATTCTATCCATTGTAGAATCTGGTTTTGAATTGTTAAACACAATTTCACCCTTAAATCCAACAATATTTTTTATCAAAAAGGCAAGTTCTTTTATGCTTAAAAATTCCCCACTTCCTACATTAAGATGCGGTTCATCAGATGAAGCAATATCTTTAAAATTTATATTTTTCATCACATAAATAGAAGCGTCAACTAAATCTTTTGCATGAATAAATTCCCTAATTACTCTACCACCACCCCAAATTTCTACACTATCTTTACTTACACCAAATTTTTGCAAATATTCCATTGCTTGTTCTAAGGAATTCATTTGCAAATCCTTTAAAACCTCATCAATTTTATTTTCATTTAAAAGTTTTGCTAAATGAAATTTACGCAACAAAGCTGGTAAAACTTTTGCTTTTTGCAAATCAAACTCGGTTGTTTCTCCATATAAATTTGCAAGATATAAAGTGATAAAATTTGTTCCATATTGCAAATTATAACTTTCGCACATTTTTGTTCCTATAATTTTTGGCAAACCATATGCAACAGCTTTTAAATCTAACTTTCCATCTAATAAATTCTCTTCTTTAATAGGATTTATAGCTTTTTGAGGGTAAGCCCAAGCAGAACCATAAAAAATAAGCTTTTTAACATTATTTTGATAAGATGAATGAATAATATTTGCTTGAAGTACACTATTTTCATAGATTACATCAGCTGGAGTAAAAAGCCCTAAAGTATCAAGCTTAGCAGCACATAAAAAAACATATTCTGGTTTTTCTTTTGCAAAAAAATCAGCCACAGCTTTTTGATCTACTAAATCCAATTCTTTTCTTGTTTTTATGATAATATTATTAAAACCCTCATCTCTAAGTGTACTACAAAGAGTTTTTCCTAAAGTACCACCATGCCCTGCTATATAAATTTTAGAATCTTTTTGCATCATTTATCCTTGATCATCGCTAAAATATCACGCTCTGAAAGGATAGGAGAATTTGTTGGCCAATCTATACCAATTCTTTCATCATTCCATGCATAAGTAAATTGATCAGGTGCATCCGCATAATCTCCTTTATATGCACATTTATAATAATAGACTGCACTTTCACTACTAATATAATGAGCATTTCCAAAACCTGCTGGCACTAAGATGATTTGCTGATTATCTTGATTTATGATGAATTTTTCATACTTTAAATAAGTTGGAGAATCTTTTCTACAATCTACCACAACTTGATGAATTTCCCCATAAACACAAGTTGCAAGCTTATAAGTTTTTACATCGCCATGGATACCGCGGATAACATTATGTTTAGAATGTATGAATTTATCGTGTATAAATTTTAATCCATTTGGCAAGAGTTTATCTATAGCTTCACTTGTAAAAGCTGTCCAAATTTCACCTCTTAAATCTCTAAATTTGTTAGGAGTTATGATATACACTCCTTTTAAAATTTTTGATTCTTGTATATCAAATTCTATCATTCAATCTCCTTATTTCTCCATTGCTTATAAATTGCATTAATTCTAAATATAAAACTAAAAGGGTGCTTGATAAAAGCATTTCCTAGCTTATAAGATAAATGCTCTCTAATTTTTAAAGATTCCATATAATCATCATATTGTTCTAAAGATTTTAATTTTAATTTCGGATTCTGTTTAACAACATATCTATAAATAATTTGCTGAATCTTAAAATGAAAAACAATTTTACATATTATTAGAGGCAAAAACAAAACTTCAGATATTTTTACTTTTAAAATGGTATTTCCTAATTTATAGGATAACGAATTTTTAACGCGAAAAATTGCCGTATCATCATAATAATATGAAATTACATCTGTTTTTTTGTTAAAAAAATCTATTACATCTTCCTTTGTAAATTGTATAAACAAATAAGCAATATTCGGATATTCCAAGCATTCCAAATGAGACAATAAAAGATCTTTCAGCTTTAAATTGAAAATACATCTTAAAATAATATAAGTAAATTTTTCTTTTCTTGTTTTTAATATATGTTCTAAATATATATTAGCTTGATTATATTCCTTAAGCTCCAAATAACAATAAATCAATGCAATATGATGAAATTCTCTAACCTGATCAATGTTTATAGCATTTAAAACCAATTCTTTCATTCTTATAAAATCTCTTTTTAAGTAACACCCCATGTACATATGCTGAAGAGAAAAAGCATTTTGCAAAGGATGAACCTCCACAACTCCGTAATACTTTTTAAAAATTTTATACCTAGCCTCTTCGTTAAACAAATCATTCCAAAAAAATGGCTCCCTACCATTACCAATTAAACTTGCAAGACGACAAAAACCTGAAGTTCCTCCAATAATTTTATTAGCTTTTGACATTAAAATTAAATCAAACATATCTCTTTGCCATCCATATTTATATTCAAAAGGTACTAAATCATCTGCCATATATAAAAAAATATTTTTTTTCATAAAATATGAAATAATTTTTTTTAAAGTAGGAACATCCTCTCCAAATAATATAATTTTATTATGCTTATATTGAGTTTGTATTAACTCCATAAGAATTTCCACGGGCATGGCTTTTTGCCATAAATAATCATGACCCGTTCCATTATAAATATAACCTTTATCCTCAGGATAAACAATATCACCGCTTCTCATATGAATTGCCAAAACATCAACCTGATTGTCCATAATTTTATTTATTTGGCGATCAACCTCTAAAAAAATATGTTTAACCAGATCTGTAAATTGTATTTTTTTCCATAAATCTGGGAAATTTTTACAGTATTCTTTATTTATTTCTTTCACAGTCCATATAAGATTACTATGATTTGTATTAAATCCCCAATAATATTGCATTTCAATATTATTATAATCCTCGATTTTATTAACATAAACAACGTAGTTATCTATCCACTGATTATTAAGGAATTTTTCCTTATCTGGCGCTGTATAATTATTTGTATATGAATAATCTCGTAAAAACTGCTCATCAAACAACTCTTGTTCATATGGTATTTGCCCAGAATGAATTTGCTTATTTTTTATATTTAATGTCATTTGATCCCAAGTAAAACCAAATTTAAAACCTGTTTCTTGAGCCAAATACATGGCATTTAATAACGCCAGCATTCTATCGCCCCATCCACAACAAGATTGCATCATAAAAATACCTAAATATTTGCGCACAAAAATTGTAATCTCCGCATTTTTAAATATCTCTCTATCAATTCTTATAAATTGCACATCTTTTTTTCCATAAAAATATAACTCTAACATGTTATCCGATAAAAAAAAATCCTTACAAGTAAACCAATTTTCTCGATCTTTAGATATTTCTATTTTTGGCTCTTCTTTTAATACCATATTAAATTTGCAATAAAATTTAATAATTTCGGGTTTAACTTTTATTTTTAAAGAAAATACTTTATATTCTTCATAGTCTTCTTCTTTAATATATTTTTTTTTAATATCAACTAGATCTATATCCTTCCAAATCATATTTTACTCTCCTTTACTCCACTGTCTATAAATATCACTTGCTTTAAAAACAAACGTAAAAGGATGTTTAACCAAAGCTACCCCAAGTCTATAGGAAAGATGTCTTTTTATTTTTATAGCTTCCTCATAATCACCGTATTTTTCTATATCCGGCAAAGCTAAATTCGGATTTACTTGTGTAATTGCATTAAATACTTTATGATTATACTTATATCTTCGAATAATAATCAACAGCTTAAATGGTAATAATAATACTTTAAGAATATTTTTTCCTTTTATAGTCTTTAATAATTCATTTCCTAATTGATAGGCTAAATAATTTTTAACTCTTTCACTAGATCCATTTAAGATATTATTTCGATCATTCCTATTTCCAAAACTACATATCATTTCCTCATATATTGAAGTTTTTCTTGCATAATACCACCATATATCTGCCTTAAGTATATGCGGAGCTATCCAAGGTTTTTCATTGCCATTAAAATAAATAGCATTAAATTTAACATTACTCTCATAATATTTTATTGCTAATTGATTAGGTAAAAATAAACCATATATGTCACCCAAATAAGAGCTAATATACCAATCCAAACTCCAAGATAAATCTAAATACATAACATCATTTTCAAAAATTTTATTAAAAATAAAATCAAAATATGAGCATTTATATATATCATCTTTATTAATTTGATTGTATAAACTATAAAAAATATTGATATTTAGTTTATTAAAAGCTTTAGAAATATCATATAGCAAAATATTAGTACTAAATAACTTAACTACTTGTTCTTCTTTGTCAATTTGATATTTACTCTTATCTTGAGACCAAACTTTCTCTCTAAAAAAAGTATCTATTGCTTTTACATGTCTTACAGCTCCAATGCTAAAATCCATATTTGTGTTTAAAAAAATTTTAGAAATATCATCGAAAAAAATCATTTCGCAACTACAATAAACAACATAAGAAAAATGATGAAAAATATGCGGTATCAATAATTTAGAGTAATCTGATGTTGCAAATTGATTCTTCCATTGCAATATATCAAAGTGATTAATATAACAACCGATATCTATAAAAAATATACTCACATTATGAAATTCTTGAACTAGATACTTAAGTTTTTTTTGAAAAACATGAGATAATTCCTGATATAAAATATAAATTTGATAATTGTTTTTTGCATTTATATTACTAATCAATGATTGAATTGAAACAGCTAAGCTATAAATCTCATCATTATTGGCAGAGAAAACAACGGTAAAAGAATCTATTTCACATCTTATACCATCTATATTACTGGTATCATCTATAAAAGAAATCGGGAATTCTTTAATTTTTTTATTTTCTAAATCTTTTTTTTGAATAAATAAAGAAATTAAATATTCAGTACCCCAAGCAAGATATCTTCTAGACCATAAAATTCCATTTTCTAGTCTATCTTTTAATTTATCGTACAAAGGTAAAGAGATTGTGAATACAAAATTACACATTTCAAAAAACAACTCTCTTTTCATTATAAACATATTTGCTGGATGGTAAAATAACTGCTCTTTAAAATGGAGAGCCAGATCTTTATATTCTGGTTTTAAATCGTAAATTAATTTTTGAATTTCTTCAAGTATACTATCATCCTCATTATAAGATAAAAAACATTCTTTTAGCATTTTAACTTTTTTATTTGTCCAAACTACATCTTGTTCAAATGTAAGCTTTTGCGGAGCAATAATGTCATATAAAGTGATATTATCCAATAATTTAGGATTAATTATATTTTTATAATCATCATTAAAATATTGAAACAAATAAGAGTAACCTGTCCAATGTTTCTTTAAAGATCCTAATTTTATATTTTGATCAAATATAAAATGTCTTCTGTAGTGTACAAATCCTATATAGTCAGGATTGCCTAATTTCTCATAATTTTTCCATGCCCAATATATTCCGGTTAGTTCATTGAAATATCTATTAAGACAAGAAATATTTTCACCCGTATCATCTCCTATCATATTCTCACACATCCATTCAAAATCTTCTCGAGATATTTCTCCATCTTTAGAAAATTCAGTAGCTAAAACTCTTCCTAAATGTATAGGAGTGAAAATTTCATCCTTTAACAATACGCCGGGTTTATGATATCCAACTAAAATTTTTATAGTATTTCTATTTTGCATCACAAATCCTTTTTTTATAACTAACCTTCTTGTGTGTTAAAATCTAAAAATATATTATTAATATTTTTAGATTTTATTAAATTATACAATTTTTGATAATTCCCCTGAGAATCTATTATTATATCATCCATTTTACAAACAATATAAGCTATTTTTTGATAAATTTCATTATTAATAATATTCAAAATTAATTCATAATTATCTCTATTAATATCCAAAATTAAAAGAGTAATAAAATCATGTTTATTAAAAATATTAAATAAAAATTTTATAAAATTTATAGCTCTAATTTTTTCAGAGTTGGGAATATCTATATCTGGCATTAAATGCAAATTTAACTTAGAGCTATCATTTGCATTATGCAACACTCTAAACATCGTATTCTTAACATATGGATAATAATGCATGATTCGAATTTTATTATTTATCTTCATTTCTTTTTTTAATAACGCAAAACTAGTGGGATTAACCTCAAATCCATAAAAATAAGTATTTTGATCAAAATAACTAAATTTTGCTAAATCTAAACAACTTTTGGTTCCATCAATAATAACTTTATTTTTCATATTTAAAATTTTATAAAATATAAATTTATATTCCTCTTTGATTTTGATGTTATTAATTAAATAATCAAAAGAATCTTTATTCTCAGTTTGTTTTTTCAATTCAACTAAACTGCAATTCTGCTGCAGAACAATTTTCAATAATTCATTATTGTCCGTTTTTTTATTATTTTTAATATACTTATGTTTTAATATAATATATAAAATCCAAAATGGTAATATAAATACAGCCCCTAAAAACCAAAAATTCATTGTTTGTTTGATAGCTTGACCTAATTTATAAGTAAGATGTTTCTGAATATCATTCAAAGCTTCGTCATAATCAGCATACTTTCTTATATCCGGCAAAGCAATAAAAGGATATTGTTTTATTCTAATATTATAATTTCGAACTCCTTGCTTATAAATTTTAACTGTTTTAACTATATTTCTAGGTAGCTGAATAAATTTTACAAAACTTTTGGTTTCTAATAATATATTTCCTAGCAAATAAAATAATTCATTTCTCATTCTTTTTTTTGCACCATAATAAAATGCAATATCTTCAAAATAAGGTTTCAACAAATTTAACTGAGGGATAAGATTTAAAGGATCTTTAGAATAATAAATTAAATTACTACCATCATGATGATAGTAATAATGATTTATAAAGCCAGCTTTTTTAAAAAAATTATAAAAATATGCATTATTTTGCTGTTTGGCAAAATTTGCCAAATCGATACACACTTGCACCCAACTTGCATCATAGTGATACTTTACATTTAAATTTTTAGTTTGTTGATTTGTTAAAATACTATTGGGACGAATACGATAATTATGTATTTTTTTTGGTAAAATATAAATATAATTCAATTGGCAAAATAAAGCAATTCCAAAGAAATTATCTTCAAATAACATACCATTTGTAAATCTAAGATTAATTTTCTGTAAAAATTCAAACTTTATCATACCCTCCCATCCAAACCAAAAAGCTGTAATTTTATTTTTTAAATGATGTTGCATCCAATCTTCTCTTGAAATAACACACTCCAAATAATTGTCATAGCCACTCCAAGACATACGAGTTCTATATTCGGTTTTATTTACGCCATCCAATATTAAATTTGAATTAAACCATACCACATCAACCCCATTCATTCTTTTTGCACACTCTTCTATACAATCAAGCTCCCAATAATCATCAGAATCCAAAAAGATAATATAGTCTATACTAGGATAAATAAAATCAGCTAAATCTTTAGTAGTATGAAAAGCTTTATAGCTTTTATATACTGTATAAATTTCATAGGGATTATTACCTTCTATATTAAATTCTATTAAAGAATTTGTTTCTAAAATTTGAGTTTTATTTTTAAGTATATATTCTCCACTAAAATATTCTATGCCGACATTTCTAGCACTGCTTAAGCCACCATTTTTTTTATCAAAAAGTATAAATCTTTCATCTTTTAAAGTGTATTCTTTAGCTATATTAAATGAGTTTTCATCTGTGCTACCATCATTTACAAGTATAACTTGTAAATTTTTATAAGTTTGATTAATAACACTATCTAAACATTCTTTTAAGTACTTTTCTACATTATAGATTGGGATAACTACACCTACTGTTTTATTCAT
>NZ_MKAQ01000015.1:0-5065 GCF_001764435.1 Campylobacter sp. BCW_4319
ATGCTCATAAATCAAACCTTTGAAATTGATTCTTGTGATGATGTAGAATTAAATATAAAAAGAACTAGCAAACTTGAATACCGCATTAGCTATGATGATGAAAAAGATATCAAAGCCATAGTTTTTATAGTGGGTGGTTTTGGAGCTAATGCAAATATTTCTTTTTTAGATTTTGATAGGGAATATATTGCTAAAAATTTTGATGTTGTAGCAGTGCATGTTTTTTATCATTGTTTTTGTCAAAGACGTTCAGATGTTGAGAAATATAGTGCTTTTACAATGTTTACAAAAGATGATGTGTCAAATTTATCTCAGGCTTTATTGGAAATAGGTGTTAATATCAATGTTAATCTTGAGAACGCACAACAATGTTACGAATTACTTAATCAGAATATTACTACTTTAAAATCACAAAGAAAACTAGCGCAAAATTATCAAGCGAAATTCACCTCAACTTTTATCCCACCTAATGGAGACTATCAAAACTATGGTATTATGGCAGCACTTGATCATATTAATGCTTTAAAAGATTTAGTGAAACGTTTTCCAAAACTTGCAGATTTACCAAAAATTTATGGGGGGGGGGTCTTATGGAGGATACCTATCTTTACTCATAGCAAAAATAGCTCCTTGGTATGTGGATGGTGTGATTGATAATTCGGGAACTGTTTTGCCGTTATTGAGATATATAATAGGAAGAGATTTAGAGCAATTTGATTTTATTTTTAATGATCCTAATACATTAATAGAAATGTTTACTAAAACTTATTGGACTAGAGAGGATGAAAATTCACCTTATTTTTTTGCTAATGAAAATTATATGATTCGTTCTTTGTTAAATTCTTCTCATTTAATCATACAAGTCAATGTTAATAAAAATATCGTTTTGGTATCTTATCATAGTTCAAAAGATGAGTTTAATACATCCAAAGATAAACAAACTCTTTTTTTAGCATACAAAGAATTAGGCTATGATGCCACTTTGCATTTGATAAAAGATGAAAGCGAGATTGATGGAAGATTTATAAAAGACTTAAATCATGGCATGAGGATTACTGATAGGGCTTTATTTAGAAAAGAACTTCCTTTAATGCTTGAAAAATTGCAAAAAAGAAAATCTTTTATGCAGGAAAATTCCATCTCTTATCCTTGTGGAAATAAAGTGTTTACTTTTAAAGATGTGGGAGATAAATTTGTTTTATGTATTAAATAAAAGCTTGTTCTATCATGTTTTTAATGGCTTGAAAGCTTTCAAAATTTTCAGGTGTTATAAATTCTGCTTTTAAGGGTTTTTTGTAAAATTTTTCTATTTCAGCAACCAAAGCCATGATATCAATACTATCGATAAAATCTTCACTTACTAGATTTTCCATACTCTCATTGATATCTGTTCTTTCTATATTGATAAAAAATTGTTTGATTTCTTGCATTTTTATTCCTTTGTGATTTTTAAAATGGTATTATCGCTTAAATTTAAAATTAAATCAAGTTCATTGATCTCATAAAACAAAATTTCTTTTTCCTCTCCTAAGATTTTCAATCTAGCCTTAGGCACTCCGATTAAAGCGCCACAGTCCATAGCTCTTAAAAAGCGAGAAATTTTTTCTTTATCCCAAGTAAGATCTAAATAACCCTCATTTGGCAAAGCCAATTTTTTGTGATACCCCCCCCTAAAGTTTGAATTTTAAAGATCTTATTTTCTAAATTCTTTAAAGCTTCTTTAAATGAAGCTATAGCAAGTTTGTGTTGGGTATCTAAAAGACTTAAGGCGGTAAAATTATCATCAAGCTTTATTTCTTTTTGAGTTAAAATCGCACCCGTATCGATACTTTCTTCAACCATGTGCCAAGTAATGCCTGTTTTTTATCATTTTCCCATATGTTCCAAATTCTTGCATTACATCCTTTATGAAAAGGTAATAAAGCATTATGATAATTTATAATGGTATTATTTTGCACACATTCTTTTTTGAAAATATAAGAATTATTTGCACTAATAATAAGGCAATTTTTAAGATTTTTACAAAAATCACTTCTTGCTTAAAAAAATCACTAGCTATTTTTTGGCATTCTTTAGTGACTTTTCCTGTACCTATGATATAAATGTGTGAGTAAGTCATTAGAAATTCCTATAAAATTTTAAATTAATATGATTAAAACAAAAACCCGCCCTTTTATAAAAATTAATGGCTTTTTGATTTTTTTCTTCTACAAAAAGTTTAAAGAATTTATTTTGAGTATTGGCTGCAAAATAATGATTTAGTAAAGCAAAAGCCACATTTTTATGCTTTAAATTTCTATCTACAGCTATAAAATCTAAAAAATTAGCATTGAGAGTTTGAGTGTAGATCAAAGCAGCGTGAATTTTTTCATTTTCTTTATAAACAAGTATATTGGGTATTTTTTCTTCAAGATTTTTTTGTGAAAAATAAAACAAATATGGATCAAAATATTTTCTAAAAAAGCTATAAAGTTCTTTGCTATCTTCATGTAAGGCTTTGGAGATAAAGCAAAATTTACTCGGTTTTATCTCTTTGTTAAGCACCATTTGTTTGTGATTGAGTATTTTTTTAAAATGATTAAGTTTTAAAAATTCATCATGTAAAGCATGCTTAGGGGCTTTGCTTAAGATTTTTATATAACATGCTTTTAAATCATAATCTTGCAAATCGTTGATAAAATAATACAACAAACCATCTGTGCGATTAAAAAAGAAAAAATTATTATTTTCATGTTTTTCTAAGATGAGCTCTTGTTTTAAAATTTTCTCTCGGATTAGATTAAAATTATCATAACAATTGCTTAATTTAAATCCTTCATAAAAGGCTTTTTCAAATGAGTTCATGTAAGGCTTTTCTATCGATTTTACTGTTTTGATTAAGCTTAAATTTTTCGATTTTAATAAAATGTTTTGGGATCATATAAGAAGGTAATTTGTCTTTTAAAAAAGCTTTAAAGTCAAGCTCTTCATCACTTTCGTAAAAACAAATGATTTTTTCTTTAAAAATGCAAGCACATAAAATGATTTTACTATGAGAATTAATCACACTTTCTATTTCTCCAAGTTCTATCCTATGCCCCATGAATTTAATTCTATTATCATTTCTTCCGTAGCACAAAAGCTCTCCAAATTCATTATAAGAAACGATATCTCCTGTTTTATAGAGTAAATCTAAATAATTATCATGCAAAGGATTTTGAATAAAAGCTTGTTTGGTTTTTTCTTTGTCATTATAATAGCCTAAAGATAAAGAAGTTCCACGCACGAAAAGCTCCCCTTTAACACCTATTTGCTTAGGGCTTATGAAATTCATATTTTCATCAAAAACTAAAAGTTCTGTGTTTTTATAAGCTTTACCTATAGGCAGAATTTCATTTTCTGAAAATTCTCTATCTAGGATATAATAGCAACATACATCAGTGATTTCAGTTGGACCATAACAATTAGCAAATAAAGCATTTGGAAGGTGTTTTCTCCAAATATTAAGTTGTTTAATAGGCATTATTTCTCCGCCTATTAAAATTTTATTTAAATTTTTTAAAGGATAGTTTTTTAAATTATCTTGATCTTTTATAAAATAAATCAAGACTGTAGGTTTCCAAAAAATCATGGTAATTTTTTCTTGTTCTAAATAATCTAAAATTTTATTTGGAAAGGCAAAAAGGTGATTGGGTATTAGATGTAATGTTGCTGATGGTTTGATAGTTGCAAGTATATCAGGCAAAGAAGCATCTACATATAAAGGAGCTTGATTGGCAATAATTTCATTTTCATCAACTTCAAAAGCCTCGCAAAAGTGAAAGGCATAATCAATCACACTCTTATGAGCTATGCTTACTCCTTTAGGAATGCCTGTGCTTCCGCTTGTAAAAAGCACATAAAGTAAATTAGTATCTATATGTTTTTCTTTTGCATTTTTTATTAAACTCTCATCTATATTAAAACTTTCAAAGTCTTGTGTATAAAGCGTAGGCAAATCTAAATTAAATTTTAAATCCTTTGAAGTGATAAAAAGTTTAGGTTTTAAAACCTCTATGACTTTTTCTACTCTTTCTTTAGGACTTTTTTCATCTAAAAGGGTATAAAAATTTCCACTGAGTGCCACTCCAAAAAATGAAATTAAACAATTAATCCCCTTAGGTAAGATGATTAAAACAGGAGCTTGAGTAGGATTATCATTTTTTAAAGTTTTTAAAATTTCACTGGCTAGTTTTTTAGAAAAAAGATCAAAGTCTTTGTAAGTGATTTCTTTTCTTTCCTTGGCAAAAGGTTCTACAAAAGCAGTTTTTTCGCTAAATTTGATTAAACTTTTTTCTAAAAAATCATAGATATGAGTTGTCATGATTTACCTTTTTAATTTTTTGTAATATAATATCGATAAATTAATAAAAAAGGCCTTTATATGCTCATAAATCAAACCTTTGAAATTGATTCTTGTGATGATGTAGAATTAAATATAAAAAGAACTAGCAAACTTGAATACCGCATTAGCTATGATGATGAAAAAGATATCAAAGCCATAGTTTTTATAGTGGGTGGTTTTGGAGCTAATGCAAATATTTCTTTTTTAGATTTTGATAGGGAATATATTGCTAAAAATTTTGATGTTGTAGCAGTGCATGTTTTTTATCATTGTTTTTGTCAAAGACGTTCAGATGTTGAGAAATATAGTGCTTTTACAATGTTTACAAAAGATGATGTGTCAAATTTATCTCAGGCTTTATTGGAAATAGGTGTTAATATCAATGTTAATCTTGAGAACGCACAACAATGTTACGAATTACTTAATCAGAATATTACTACTTTAAAATCACAAAGAAAACTAGCGCAAAATTATCAAGCGAAATTCACCTCAACTTTTATCCCACCTAATGGAGACTATCAAAACTATGGTATTATGGCAGCACTTGATCATATTAATGCTTTAAAAGATTTAGTGAAACGTTTTCCAAAACTTGCAGATTTACCAAAAATTTATGGGGGGGGGGTCTTATGGAGGATACCTATCTTTACTCATAGCAAAAATAGCTCCTTGGTATGTGGATGGTGTGATTGATAATTCGGG
>NZ_MKAQ01000016.1:0-120947 GCF_001764435.1 Campylobacter sp. BCW_4319
CCCCCATTTTTCAACCCACCAAATACTTATATAAATACTTACACAAATATTTATACTATTTAATCCTTTATTTAATCCCCTTTTAAGTTTAATTGGTTATACTTTCATTTCCTTTTTTGAAAAAAAGGACTTAAAATCTTTTAAATTATAAAGTTTCACTAGCTTAGTAGATTTTATAAATTAACTCTTTTGGTTTTTATTTTATAAACTAAAAGCTTTTTTATAAATCTTGTTTTTTAATTTAAAAACTTTTCTTTTAAAAATGATTTTTTGTTTTGTTCTTTTAAATTAGTATTGTTATTCAAATCTTATTAGTCAATCTTTGAAATCTAAATAAGTGATCGATTGAGCCAGATAAAGATTTAGGCATAAGCAATTATGTAAAATCTATTCAATCTAATAATTAAAAAGATTAAAAGCTTTTCTTTTAATCTTTCATAACTTTTTCTTTGAAGAAAAAGATTAAACTATCTATAATTTTTATGGAGAGTTTGATCCTGGCTCAGAGTGAACGCTGGCGGCGTGCCTAATACATGCAAGTCGAACGATGAAGCTTTTAGCTTGCTAGAAGTGGATTAGTGGCGCACGGGTGAGTAAGGTATAGTTAATCTGCCCTACACAAGAGGACAACAGTTGGAAACGACTGCTAATACTCTATACTCCTGCTTAACACAAGTTGAGTAGGGAAAGTTTTTCGGTGTAGGATGAGACTATATAGTATCAGCTAGTTGGTAAGGTAATGGCTTACCAAGGCTATGACGCTTAACTGGTCTGAGAGGATGATCAGTCACACTGGAACTGAGACACGGTCCAGACTCCTACGGGAGGCAGCAGTAGGGAATATTGCGCAATGGGGGAAACCCTGACGCAGCAACGCCGCGTGGAGGATGACACTTTTCGGAGCGTAAACTCCTTTTCTTAGGGAAGAATTCTGACGGTACCTAAGGAATAAGCACCGGCTAACTCCGTGCCAGCAGCCGCGGTAATACGGAGGGTGCAAGCGTTACTCGGAATCACTGGGCGTAAAGGGCGCGTAGGCGGATTATCAAGTCTCTTGTGAAATCTAATGGCTTAACCATTAAACTGCTTGGGAAACTGATAGTCTAGAGTGAGGGAGAGGTAGATGGAATTGGTGGTGTAGGGGTAAAATCCGTAGATATCACCAAGAATACCCATTGCGAAGGCGATCTGCTGGAACTCAACTGACGCTAAGGCGCGAAAGCGTGGGGAGCAAACAGGATTAGATACCCTGGTAGTCCACGCCCTAAACGATGTACACTAGTTGTTGGGATGCTAGTCATCTCAGTAATGCAGCTAACGCATTAAGTGTACCGCCTGGGGAGTACGGTCGCAAGATTAAAACTCAAAGGAATAGACGGGGACCCGCACAAGCGGTGGAGCATGTGGTTTAATTCGAAGATACGCGAAGAACCTTACCTGGGCTTGATATCCTAAGAACCTTATAGAGATATGAGGGTGCTAGCTTGCTAGAACTTAGAGACAGGTGCTGCACGGCTGTCGTCAGCTCGTGTCGTGAGATGTTGGGTTAAGTCCCGCAACGAGCGCAACCCACGTATTTAGTTGCTAACGGTTCGGCCGAGCACTCTAAATAGACTGCCTTCGTAAGGAGGAGGAAGGTGTGGACGACGTCAAGTCATCATGGCCCTTATGCCCAGGGCGACACACGTGCTACAATGGCATATACAATGAGACGCAATACCGCGAGGTGGAGCAAATCTATAAAATATGTCCCAGTTCGGATTGTTCTCTGCAACTCGAGAGCATGAAGCCGGAATCGCTAGTAATCGTAGATCAGCCATGCTACGGTGAATACGTTCCCGGGTCTTGTACTCACCGCCCGTCACACCATGGGAGTTGATTTCACTCGAAGCCGGAATACTAAACTAGTTACCGTCCACAGTGGAATCAGCGACTGGGGTGAAGTCGTAACAAGGTAACCGTAGGAGAACCTGCGGTTGGATCACCTCCTTTCTAGAGTACAAAGTAATAAGTCTCACAACTATTACTTCAATATATAAACTCAATTGATTCTTGTTTAGATTTCAAAGATTGATGATAAAGCTAATTGTTTATGGGGAATTAGCTCAGCTGGGAGAGCGCCTGCTTTGCACGCAGGAGGTCAGCGGTTCGATCCCGCTATTCTCCACCATTTATTAAGGGCCTATAGCTCAGCTGGTTAGAGTGCACCCCTGATAAGGGTGAGGTCACAAGTTCAAGTCTTGTTAGGCCCACCATAAAAAAGATTTGAATAAAGAAGCTTTAAAATCTAAAGCAAGTATATAAAGTAGATTAAATATATAAACTCTAAATACTTAGATTTATTTTTATCTTTAGCTATAAAAGAATATACTTTAGATAGATATAAATAACATATACATTATGTATTTATATTTATAATGATTATATTAATATATATACTTCCTTTAGGTTTTAAACCTAATGTTCTTTTTAATTATCATTGTTAAGAGTCACAAGCAAGTTTTAATAAAAACAATTTTACAGGACTTGTTAAAGGATAAAACCTATTTATCTTTTCTTTAGTTATTACTACTAAAGACAAGTTTCAAACTCACAGCTTAGTTGAGACTAAATCATTTAGTTTTATATTAAGTGTTTGAATGCTTTCCGTCTTAAGATAAAGAAGTCTTATCATAAAAACTTTAACAAGGAAGTGATGCGTTTTAGAATCAATAATAAAAGGTAAAAAAGGTAAGCTACTAAGAGCGAATGGTGGATGCCTTGACTGGTAAAGGCGATGAAGGACGTACTAGACTGCGATAAGCTACGGGGAGCTGTCAAGAAGCTTTGATCCGTAGATTTCCGAATGGGGCAACCCAATGTATAGAGATATACATTACCTATATAGGAGCGAACGAGGGGAATTGAAACATCTTAGTACCCTCAGGAAAAGAAATCAATAGAGATTGCGTCAGTAGCGGCGAGCGAAAGCGCAAGAGGGCAAACCCAGTGCTTGCACTGGGGGTTGTAGGACTGCAATGTGCAAGAGCTGAGTTTAGCAGAACATTCTGGAAAGTATAGCCATAGAGGGTGATAGTCCCGTATGCGAAAAACAAAGCTTAGCTAGCAGTATCCTGAGTAGGGCGGGACACGAGGAATCCTGTCTGAATCCGGGTCGACCACGATCCAACCCTAAATACTAATACCAGATCGATAGTGCACAAGTACCGTGAGGGAAAGGTGAAAAGAACTGAGGTGATCAGAGTGAAATAGAACCTGAAACCATTTGCTTACAATCATTCAGAGCACTATGTAGCAATACAGTGTGATGGACTGCCTTTTGCATAATGAGCCTGCGAGTTGTGGTGTCTGGCAAGGTTAAGCAAACGCGAAGCCGTAGCGAAAGCGAGTCTGAATAGGGCGCTTAGTCAGATGCTGCAGACCCGAAACGAAGTGATCTATCCATGAGCAAGTTGAAGCTAGTGTAAGAACTAGTGGAGGACTGAACCCATAGGCGTTGAAAAGCCCCGGGATGACTTGTGGATAGGGGTGAAAGGCCAATCAAACTTCGTGATAGCTGGTTCTCTCCGAAATATATTTAGGTATAGCGTTGTGTCGTAATATAAGGGGGTAGAGCACTGAATGGGCTAGGGCATACACCAATGTACCAAACCCTATCAAACTCCGAATACCTTATATGTAATCACAGCAGTCAGGCGGCGAGTGATAAAATCCGTCGTCAAGAGGGAAACAACCCAGACTACCAGCTAAGGTCCCTAAATCTTACTTAAGTGGAAAACGATGTGAAGTTACTTAAACAACCAGGAGGTTGGCTTAGAAGCAGCCATCCTTTAAAGAAAGCGTAATAGCTCACTGGTCTAGTGATTTTGCGCGGAAAATATAACGGGGCTAAAGTAAGTACCGAAGCTGTAGACTTGCGCACAACTTAGATTATTTAAGTTTAGAATATGAGAAACTAAGTTATATTTTTACTGATTTTTATAGAGTAAAGATAGAAATAAAACTTAGTAAAATCAGTAAAAATATTCTTAGGCTAAAGTTAAGTAGTTTAAGTTGTGTGCAAGTGGTAGGAGAGCGTTCTATTTGCGTCGAAGGTATACCGGTAAGGAGTGCTGGAGCGAATAGAAGTGAGCATGCAGGCATGAGTAGCGATAATTAATGTGAGAATCATTAACGCCGTAAACCCAAGGTTTCCTACGCGATGCTCGTCATCGTAGGGTTAGTCGGGTCCTAAGTCGAGTCCGAAAGGGGTAGACGATGGCAAATTGGTTAATATTCCAATACCAACATTAGTGTGCGATGGAAGGACGCTTAGGGCTAAGGGGGCTAGCGGATGGAAGTGCTAGTCTAAGGTCGTAGGAGGTTATACAGGCAAATCCGTATAACAATACTCCGAGAACTGAAAGGCTTTTTGAAGTCTTCGGATGGATAGAAGAACCCCTGATGCCGTCGAGCCAAGAAAAGTTTCTAAGTTTAGCTAATGTTGCCCGTACCGTAAACCGACACAGGTGGGTGGGATGAGTATTCTAAGGCGCGTGGAAGAACTCTCTTTAAGGAACTCTGCAAAATAGCACCGTATCTTCGGTATAAGGTGTGGTTAGCTTCGTACTAGGATTTACTCCGAAAGCGAAGAAACTTACAACAAAGAGTCCCTCCCGACTGTTTACCAAAAACACAGCACTCTGCTAACTCGTAAGAGGATGTATAGGGTGTGACGCCTGCCCGGTGCTCGAAGGTTAATTGATGGGGTTAGCATTAGCGAAGCTCTTGATCGAAGCCCGAGTAAACGGCGGCCGTAACTATAACGGTCCTAAGGTAGCGAAATTCCTTGTCGGTTAAATACCGACCTGCATGAATGGCGTAACGAGATGGGAGCTGTCTCAAAGAGGGATCCAGTGAAATTGTAGTGGAGGTGAAAATTCCTCCTACCCGCGGCAAGACGGAAAGACCCCGTGGACCTTTACTACAGCTTGACACTGCTATTTGGATAAGAATGTGCAGGATAGGTGGGAGGCTTTGAGTATATGACGCCAGTTGTATAGGAGCCATTGTTGAGATACCACTCTTTCTTATTTGGGTAGCTAACCAGCTTGAGTTATCCTCAAGTGGGACAATGTCTGGTGGGTAGTTTGACTGGGGCGGTCGCCTCCCAAATAATAACGGAGGCTTACAAAGGTTGGCTCAGAACGGTTGGAAATCGTTCATAGAGTATAAAGGTATAAGCCAGCTTAACTGCAAGACATACAAGTCAAGCAGAGACGAAAGTCGGTCTTAGTGATCCGGTGGTTCTGTGTGGAAGGGCCATCGCTCAAAGGATAAAAGGTACCCCGGGGATAACAGGCTGATCTCCCCCAAGAGCTCACATCGACGGGGAGGTTTGGCACCTCGATGTCGGCTCATCGCATCCTGGGGCTGGAGCAGGTCCCAAGGGTATGGCTGTTCGCCATTTAAAGCGGTACGCGAGCTGGGTTCAGAACGTCGTGAGACAGTTCGGTCCCTATCTGCCGTGGGCGTAAGAAGATTGAAGAGATTTGACCCTAGTACGAGAGGACCGGGTTGAACAAACCACTGGTGTAGCTGTTGTTCTGCCAAGAGCATCGCAGCGTAGCTAAGTTTGGAAAGGATAAACGCTGAAAGCATCTAAGCGTGAAGCCAACTCTAAGATGAATCTTCTCTAAGCTCTCTAGAAGACTACTAGTTTGATAGGCTGGGTGTGTAATGGATGAAAGTCCTTTAGCTGACCAGTACTAATAGAGCGTTTGGCTTATCTTTAATAAAGCATCACTTCCTTGTTAAGGTTTTTAAGAAAGCTTTGAATATAGATAATATTTAGAGTTTAATAGAAATCTTTCAAGTAGAGTTTGTATTAGAACTTGCTCTTAACATTGTTTTTTAAGTATTCTATATAAAAACTTATCAAAGATAAAAGATAAGAAAAAAATAAAGAAAAACAAAAGAAGAAAGAGAATAAAGAAAAAAGTAAAGAAATAAAAAGATTAAGCTTTATTCTTAAATTCAATCTTTCAAAGAATATTTAAATAACAATGTCCGTGATTATACAGATGTGGAAACGCCTTGCTCCATCCCGAACCAAGAAGCTAAGCACATCGTGGGTGATGATACTACGCCTTACTGGCAGGGGGAAAGTAGCTCATTGCGGACTTGTTAAATGTCTTCATTACTTACTTTATATATATAAATCCTATGTTTATTTTTATTGTTGTTTTAGATGGTGCTTAGAATCGTGTTTAAAAAAAGAGTTTGTTACTGGTTAGGGTTTTTAGAGAGAATAGGGTGTTTTTAGGGGTTTGGAAAGTTTAATATATTTGTATGGATTGTATAAATTTAGTTCTTTTAAAAAAGTTGTTTGCGTGATCGGCTACTTGGTTTATTGATAAAATTTTAAATAAAAAATAGAAATTAATATATAAATTCACGATGAAATTGTTAATTTTATTAATTATTAAGTTTAATTAACATAAAATTTATATATAAAAGTTAATATAATTTAAATAATATAATTTATATCTTAAACTATTTATTTCATAATTATATTATCTTAAAAATTTTATTTATAAGGTGTATCTTATGAAAAAGCTTATTTCTAAGGGAAAGGTTTTAACCCTATTACTTGGGGTGGGATTTGCTTTAAATGTGAGTAGTGCAGAAAATTCAAATGTTCTTATTCAAGGAGAAGCTGCACAAGATGGCGATACTAAACCAAGAACGCTTGAGGGTTATGTGCACCAAGAAGATGCGTTTTTTAAATATCTTAAAGAACATCATCCTATGTTTAAATATGAAAAAGAAGGTCGTATAGTAGGTAAATATGCTATTAGTGATAGGGAAGAAGAATATGTAGAATTTTCTAATGGTCCTACTTTTGCACAGCAAAACAATCTAGCTCATACTTCAGTGACTTATCGTTTAGGAATGGAATCTTTTTTAGATTTTCCAAATAAATTTGTAGGTCCAAAAAAATGTGGTGAATGTCATCCTGCTCAATATAAAGCTTGGGAAAGATCACGTCATGCAAAAACCGTTCGTTTTCCTGATGAGTTTGAAGAAGTAGGAAATGATTTAAAAAAACCTATGTATAACTCACAATCTACTATTTTACCAGATGGAATTTATCCTGATGATGTCTATGCTGTAATTGGAACACCTAGAACAAAATATGGTTTTATTGATAGATGGTTGGTTCGTGGAACTTATCATGTTGAAGATGGAAATCTTAGTAATATGACAGGAAAAATTGTAGCTGGCGGCAATCAATTCTCAAGGCTTTGGAGTGAGTTTTTAACACCTGAAATGACCAAAAAAATAGCAGAATTTTCTCCAGGTTTCCCTACTACTATGGAACAATTTGGAGGTAATGGCTCTCAAGTTTGGGGAACAAATTCTTATGCAGCACAATATCGTAAAAATATGCTTTTTCAGCCTGCAAGTTCTTATTGTGAAACCTGTCATAGTTTTAAATTTGATTTTAAAAGCAAAGAAGAATTTTATAAAGCTTTAGGAAATACTCAAGAGCTTAGAAAACATACAATTTCAAAAGGTATTTCTTGTGAAGAATGTCATGGTGCAGGTGCTCATCTTTATGGTGCTAGAGGTGCAGGTATGCCATCAAACTGCGAAAGATGTCATCAAAGATTTTCTTATAATGAAGAAGATGCTAAGAAAAATCCTAGAAAACCATTTAATGCCTTCTTCAAATCTAGCTGTCCAGCTTGTGGAACTGAAGGTGCGCAAATGTATAGTTCAGCTCACTATGATAAGGGTATGAGATGTTCTACTTGCCACGATCCTCATGAGGTTACTTTCAATGATTGGAAAGATGGATATACTAAAGTAGGGCTTAAAAAAACTTGTACAGATTGTCATGACACACAAGCTAGCTTCTTTAAACAAGGAGGAATTCATTCAAAAGATAATTGTACAGCTTGTCACATGCCAAATATGATGAGTTGTGAAAACTTTGGAGCAGTTCAAAATCCCGATAAAGGTGGATTTGATAATGTTAGAGCTTCTCACATTTGGAAAATAAAAGTTGATAAAACTGCTAAAACTCTTAATCCGCCAGAAGGTAAAGAAAGATCTCCAAAAACTCCAGGATGGACCATCGCTAGAGATGATGATGGAAGATTTTTCCTTGATTTAATGTGGGCTTGTGGACGTACAAGTTTTAGTGATCCAAATTTAATGGGGCCAGGTGCAAGTGGATGTCACAGTGCGGTTCAATCAAATTTACCTAAAAAACTTCATTTTACAGATCAAGAGACTATCTACGACATTGTTGTAGGTTGGCAAAAACCTGTAAAAGATGGATATGAAAATATTCTTAAAGGCGTGAAAGAAATTGATAAAGCTATGGCTGAAAATCCTAAACTTTCTGTAGAGAAAAAATCTCGTGTTATTACTTTGGCAAATCAAGCAAGGGCTATTGCAGAAAAATTGCAAAAAGATGGTTCTTGGGGTGTGCATGGTCCTGTTTACTCCAAAAAAATAGTAGATGAGGCTTTGGTTTATATACAAGAAGCTAAAAATATTTTAAAATAAAATTTTCGCCCATTTTTTGGGCGAGTTTAAGGAGTAAATTTTGAAACAAAGTTTAATAAAATTTATATTGCTTGCTGTTTTTTGTTTTTCAACCCCTTTTTTACTTGCCGACGGAAAAATTCAAATAGGTATAGTTGAAGGTGTAACTCCTATCAGCATGAAAGATGCTGAAAAACTTTTAGGGCAAAAAAATGTATATTTTGTGGATGTTAATTCCAAGGAAGAAAGAGAAGTTGCAGGTAATATACCTAATGCTGTTTTAGTTGATGCGCAAAATTGGCAAAATTTATTACCTGATGATTTTAATGCAACTTTAATTTTTTATGGGTCGAATCGTTTTACTTTTGATGCTTCTAATATTGCAAATTTAAGCCAAAAATTAGGCTATACCCATGTTTATGTTATGTTAGATGGTATAGAATCTTGGGTGCTTTCTGGAAGAAAAGTTCAAAAAGAACAAATAGAAAAATGGCAAAACGCTAAAAATTTAGATGATTTTAAAGATAGCATTCATTCAAGAATGTATTTTGGAGATGTTCCAAGTTGTAGGGATTGCCACGGAAAAGGCGAAGATAAAAAATCTATTCGCTACAATAATGCTGCAAATTTAGATCTTATCAATAAAAACTGTGCAAGTTGTCATAAAGATGTAGATAAAGAATTTAAACACAGCATTCATCAAAATATCAGCCAAATACAACTTGATAAAGATGGAAAAAAGAAAAAAATTCCAACTTGTACCACTTGTCATGATATCCACAACAACGATCCGTTAATGAATGCAATGACCTTAAAACAAAGAAGTGATTTTAAATGCGGTGAATGTCATCAAGATAAACAAGATCGCTATCATGATACTTTTCATGGTAAGGCTATGGTATTAAATAGTCCCGGTAGTGCTCCAAAAATCGCAGCCTGTTATGATTGTCACGGCAAACACAATATTTTAAAAGTTGAAGATTTAAACTCAACCCTATCGTCTTTAAATCGTGTTCAAACTTGTGCACAATGTCATCCAAATTCTAATGAAAATTTTGCCAATTTTATTGCACATGCTGATCATAGTGATGGAGAAAACTATCCTTTACTTCACGGTGCTTATATCTTTATGACCGCTTTAGTGATAGGAGTTTTTGTATTCTTTGGTTTGCATACTTTACTTTGGAGTATAAGACTGATTTTAGCAAGATTTTCACATCCTGCAGAATGGAAAAAAGCAAAAGAAAATGCACACAATGACAAGGTTTTAATCAAACGTTTTTCAACCTTCCATAAAATTCAGCATTTCTTTATGGCGGCAAGTTTCTTAGGACTTGCTTTCTCGGGTTTGCCGCAAAAATTTTATACCGCTCCTTGGGCACAAACCATGATAGATCTTATAGGCGGACCAATCGGTGCAACCATAGTGCATCATATTAGTGCTATTGTTATGTTTATAGTCTTTTTCTCTCATATTGGAGAAATCATACTTGTAAACTGGAAAAGAAGAGATTTAGTGCGTGATCCACAAACAGGAAAACTTGATAAAATGAAAATTTTAAAAGCCCTTTTTGGACCTGATTCTTTAATGCCAAATTGGCAAGACTTTAAAGATATGAAAGCACATTTTAAATGGTTCTTTGGCATGGGCGAAAGACCACAATTTGACCGCTGGACTTATTGGGAAAAATTTGATTATCTAGCAGTATTTTGGGGTATGTTTGTTATAGGACTTTCAGGATTGGTTTTATGGTTCCCTACTTTCTTTAGTACCTTTTTACCAGGTTGGATGATCAATCTTTGTTCTTTAGTGCATTCTGATGAAGCTTTACTTGCAACAGGATTTATCTTTGCAATCCACTTCTTCAATACTCATTTTAGAGCAGATCGCTTCCCTATGGATATGGTAATTTTCTCAGGAACCCAAAGTGAAGCCGAGATTAAACAAGAAAGAAATGCGTATTATCAACGCCTAAAAGAAAGTGGAAAGCTTGAAAGTTTATATGAGAAAAACTCTAAATTTAATTCTTATAAAGGCATTGCTAAATTAGCAGGTTATTTGATGCTGATTACAGGAATGATCTTTTTATTCTTGATGATTTATGCTTTTATAGTGGATTTATTAAAATAATAATTGCCTAGATTTTCTAGGCAATTTCAAATGAAAGGATTTGATGTTAAAAAAAACTGATTTTAGGATTTATAATATTATTATTTTGTGCTTGTAATGATGAAAAAATAGATGAAAATATTCTTTCCAAAGGAACAAAAACTACAGAACAATACAAACAAGATACAAACAATCTTGATCTCAACTCTTACAAAGAAATCGCAGAATTTTTTAAAGACAATCAAAATATTGTTTTTTCTGACAAACCTGTGCTAATTATTTTTAGTGCAAATAATTGTGTTTATTGCGATAAATTAAAACACGAAATTCAAAACAACAAAGAAGTTCAAAATATCTTAAAAAACACATATAATTCTTATTATATCAATACAAGTTATCATAAAATTCATAATTACGACAATAAAAAAACAAGCACAGAAGAACTTTCAAGAGAATTTAATATAGACGCTACGCCTACCTTAGTATTTTTCACTCCTAAACATAAAACTTTACTAATTTATCCTGGTTTTATGAGTGCTAAACGCCTTGCTTTGACTATGGAAATTTTAAAAGATGAAAAAAATCAAAAGCTTAATGAAGATGAGCTTTTTAAAACACTTTTTCTAGCATACAAGGAGAAAAATGTTTAAGAAAATCTTTTTTTCCTTTTGGATGAGTCTTATTTTACTTTTTATCTATGCTCTTTCTTGTGCAGTAGCGACTTTTGTCGAAAATGATTTTGGCACAAATGCTGCTAAAGCCTTAGTTTATAATGCTTTATGGTTTGATATCTTACACCTTTTGCTTTTAATCAATCTTATAGGTATTATTTTTATACACAAACTTTTACAAAGAAAAAAATATGCTTCCTTGCTCTTGCATAGTGCTTTTATAGTAATTTTACTTGGCGCTGCAATCACGCGTTATTTTGGCATAGAAGGAGGTATGCACATTAGAGAAGGACAAAGTTCTGATATCATTGTGACAAGAGATGAATTTATAGCCTTAATGCTTTATAATGATGAAGGTAAGGTTATAGAATATCAATCCTTTGGAGTAGCTTTTAATCCTTTACTCCATAATAGTTTTGAAAAAAAGTTTCCATGCAGCAAAATAAAACTATAAATTTAAAACTACTTGATTATGAAAAAGCTCCTAATGCAATGAGCAATCCTATCATCAAAATGCAAATTTCTTTTAATAATGAAAGCAAAGAAATTTTACTCACTCCAAATTACAACAATGAAAATGTTTTACCTTTTAGATTAGGAGGTGAAATTTTTGCACTCAACTGGGGTCCTGAAGAGATTAAACTGCCTTTTTCTTTGGCTTTAAAAGATTTTATCCTTGATCGCTACGCAGGTTCTATGAGTCCTTCTTCTTATGCTTCAGATATCGAAGTGATCGATCAAGATAAAAGTTTTGAGTATAAAATTTTTATGAATAATGTTTTAGATTATGGCGGATATAGATTTTTTCAAAGTTCTTATGATCAAGACGAACAAGGCACCATACTTTCAGTCAATAAAGATCCTGGAAAAATTCCAACCTATATAGGCTATACTTTGCTGACTTTAGGTTTTTTATGGATTTTATTTGCTAAAAACTCAAGATTTCAAAAATTATCAAACTATCTTAAAAATCAAAAAAATCTTTTATTAATTCTTTTTTGTCTTTTTGCTTTTAACATAAAAAGTTTTGCCGATGAAAACACCTTAAAGCTTATACAAAATATCAAAGAAAATTCTGCAAAACATTCTATGCTTTTTGGAAGCTTACTTGTGCAAGACTTTGATGGCAGGATAAAACCTATCGATACTTTAGCGATGAATTACATCCATAAAATTACCAAAAAAAATGATTTTTTAGGTTTAAACTATAATCAAATTTTTCTTGGTATGATGATGTATCCACAACATTTTAGACAAATAAAAATGATTAGCGTAAAAACTGCAAAGCTAAAAGAAATTTTAGGCGTGGATAAAAATGAAAAATATCTTGCTTACGATGATGTTTTTGATGGAGATTTTTACAAACTTTCAAACTATATAGAAGAAGCAAATCGCAAAAAACCTGCTCTAAGAGATCAGTTTGATAAAGATATTTTAGCTCTTGATGAAAAAATCAACACCGCTTTTTATATCTATAGCGGAGAAATTTTTAGAATATTTCCTGATCCAAGCCAAAAAACCTATACTTGGTATTCTCCTGCTACACCTATGCCTTTTGATTTAAAGGATATAGAAAATATACAAAGCTTATTGGCAAAATATTTTTTTGATTTTGAACAAGCTCTTAGTACCAAAGATTTTTCTAAAGCCGATGAAAGTTTAGAAAGACTTAAAAATTTCCAAAATTTTTATGGATCAAATCTTATCCCTACACCTACTCAAATTTCTTTAGAGCTTTTTTTAAATCATTATAATATTTTTGACAATCTCACCCCTATTTATCTTTTACTAGGTAGTATGCTTTTTATCTTATTAGTCTATGAAATTTTAAGCCTTAAAAAAGCTCCAAAAATGCTTAAAAATGCCATTTTTATTCTCATTGCTTTAAGTGTTTTGGCTCATGCTTTAGCTTTAATCTTTCGTTGGTATGTAGGAGATCACGCTCCTTGGAGTAATGCTTATGAAAGTATGGTTTATATAGCTTTTGCTTGTGCTTTTGCGGGACTTGTTTTTTATAAAAGATCTTCTTTAGCACTTTGTACTGCAAGTATTATGGCTGGAATTTCTCTTTTTGTAGCACATCTTGGTTTTATGGATCCACAAATTACAAATCTTGTGCCCGTTTTAAAATCCTATTGGCTTAATATCCATGTTTCTATCATCACTGCAAGCTATGGATTTTTAGGACTTTGCTTTTTGCTTGGAGTATTTAGCTTGATTTTATTTATGTTAAGAAATCCAAAAAAAGCTCAAATAGATCAAAGTATTTTAAACTTACATTGTATCAACGAAATGGCGATGATAATAGGACTTGCTTTACTCACTATAGGAAATTTCTTAGGTGGAGTTTGGGCAAACGAAAGCTGGGGAAGATACTGGGGTTGGGATTCTAAAGAAACTTGGGCTTTAATTTCTATTATTGTTTATACTATGATTTTACATCTTAGATTTATCTCAAAATTTAACAATCCTTACGCCTTTGCAAGTGCGAGTGTTATAGGATTTTATTCTATTTTGATGACTTATTTTGGGGTAAATTTCTATCTTTCAGGATTGCATTCTTATGCAGCAGGAGATCCTGTGCCTGTGCCTAAATTTTTATATTTTTTCATTGCTTTTACAGTGATTTTAATTTTAGGAGCATTTTTTAAAAGAAGACTTAAAAATCCTGTATAAATTTACCCTTGAAATTTCAAGGGTAAATAAGAAGTTAGAATTCTTTTCTTGTATCCATAGAGCCTACGATTTTTCCAGTTTTTGGATCGACCATGATAGCATTTACATCACCCATATAAGGTTCTTTTGTGATTTTATAGCCCATTTTTTCAAGATTGTTTTGTACATCTTTGATGATTCCAAAAGGCTCTGTTCTGATTTCATCAGGTAGCCATTGCATATGAAATCTTGGAGATTCTACCGCTGTTGATATATCCATTTTATGATCGATCACATTTGAAATCACTTGTAAAACTGTCGTGATGATTCTAGAACCACCTGGGCTACCTACTACCATAAATACTTTTCCAACTTTTAGTATGATAGTTGGACTCATAGAGCTTAAAGGTCTTTTTTAGGTTCTATAGCATTAGCTTCTCCGCCTACAAGTCCGTATAAATTTGGCACGCCTGGTTTGATTGAAAAATCATCCATTTCATCATTGAGTAAAAACCCTGCCCCTTCAACCGCAGCGCCCGAACCATAACTCGCATTGATAGTATAGGTAATGCTTACAGCATTGCCTTTGCTATCTAGCACAGAATAATGAGTGGTATTATGTCCTTCGTGAATTTGTCCTAAACCAGGTTTTACTTTTGAGCTTGGTAAAGCCTTATCTTTTGGAATTTTTGCATAAATTTCTTTGGCGTATTCTTTGCTTGTAAGTTTATCAAGTGGGATTTTTACAAAATCAGGATCGCCCATGTATTCTGATCTATCCGCATAAGCTTGACGCATAGCTTCAGCCATTATGTGTAAAGTTTTAGAGCTTGCAAAGCCTAAATTTTCTATATTGGCATTTTCCATGATATTTAAAATTTCGATGATATGAGCACCCCCACTGCTAGGTGGCGACATGGAAATGATATCATAACCCCTATAAGTGCCTTCTACAGGTTTTCTCCAAATAGCTTGGTATTGTGCTAGATCTTCTTTAGTGATAATGCCTTTGTTTTTAGCCATATCCGCTGCTATTAAATCAGCGATTTTTCCCTTATAAAAAGCATCAGGACCTTCCTTTGCGATAAGTTTTAAAGTTTTTGCTAGATCTTTTTGGACAAACAAATCCCCGCTTTTATAAGTGCTGCCATCTTTTTTAAGGAAATATTTGCTTGAACTAGGAAATTCTTTAAACATATCTTTAGCTTCTAGCATGGTTTGTTCTTGTCTATCGTTGATGAGATAACCTTTTTCAGCTAGTTTTATAGCAGGAGCCATCAAGTCTTTTAGTTTCATAGTGCCGTAGCGATCAAGCATAGCACTCATACCTTTAACCGTTCCTGGTACTCCAGCAGCTAGATAACCTATAGTTGAAGCATCTTTTATAACTTCTCCTTTGCTATCAAGATACATATTTCTGCTTGCTTTTAAAGGTGCCATTTCTCTAAAATCAAGCGTGGTATTTTCTCCATTGGCTAGATGAATGACTGCAAAGCCACCACCACCTATGTTTCCTGCTGCAGGATGCACTACAGCCAAAGCATAACCTACTGCTACAGCTGCATCTATGGCATTTCCGCCTTTATCAAGAACTTCTTTGCCTATTTTATTGGCTAGTTCATGACTTGATAAAACAAGTCCTGTGCCTGTTCTATCTTGTATAGGTGGATTAGCTGCACCAAAACTTAGCGTGATTGAAATCGCAAATATAGCTAAATAACGCATTTTACTCCTTTTTAATGATATATAGAATTATTGTAACAAAACTAGGGGTATTGATAAATTTAAAAAATGATATATTTTTATAAAAATATTTAAAATTTTAAAATTTTGTATCAAATATTCTCATTTTATATAATTATTTTTTTATAAAATTACAAAAAGTAACTTTTAAATTTTATACCAAACTTGAGATTTTTTTGCTAAAATATTTAAAATTTATTGAAAGTGCAATATGAAATTTGAAGCTATAAATGAAAAAGAATTTTTAAATCCCTACCACCGCAAAAAGCCTATCTTAGAAACAGAACTAAACGAATTTATCAAAACTTTAAAAGACTATAAAATAAATTTAGAGAATAATCTCAAAAACAACGAAGATTCCCTTGTAGCAAATGCTCTTAGCAAATTTTTTGAAAATTTATCTTTCCAATGCGAAGTCAAAAGCATACACAAAGGCAACAGCGGTATAGACTTGGCCTTAAAAAAAGATGGCCTTACCCAAGTCATCATTGAAGCAAAATTGCCTCATTCTAGAGAATTTTTTAGCCCAAGCAAACCTAATTGCAAGGCTTTGCATGAGTGCATTTTATACTATCTTCGCGAAAGAAAAGCGTTAAATTCATCGCTTAAGCACATCATCACGGATTTTTATAGCTTTTTTATCTTTAAGGCGGATTTGTTTGAAGAGCTTTTTAACAAAAACAAGTATTTTAAAGAAGCTTTTGAAAATTTTGAAAGCAAAAACTCGCTTTTTAAAGGCAATACCGACGAAATTTATAAAGAATTTGAAAAGATTTTAAATGGCGATAGCACTTTAAAAGGGCTTTTTGTGGATTTAAAACCTATCTTAGAACAAGATAAGTTAAGCTTTAGTAAGCTTAAGCCTTTGTTTAAAATTTTTAGCAAAGATTGTTTGCTAGGTGAGTTTAACCCCAACGATGCAAATTCACTCAACAACGCTTTTTACAAAGAACTTTTATACATCTTAGGGCTTTGCGAAAGTAAACAAAACTCAAAACTCATCATCGCAAAAAGCGAAGAAAGCAAAGAAGAGCAAGGAACTTTCTACACCGCTATAAACTCTAAGCTTAAAGAAGAAAATTTTGAAACCATCTTAAAACTTTTGATCTTATGGCTTAATCGCATTTTGTTTTTAAAGCTTATAGAGTCAAATTTGGTGCGTTTTAATGATGATAAAAATTTGAAATTTTTAAATTTCAAAAAAATCCCTGATTTTGACAAGCTTAGCGAACTTTTCTTTGAAGTCTTAGCCAAAGAAAAAAGCACGAGAAAGAAAAGCGAATTTGCTTATCTGCCTTATCTAAATTCTTCTTTGTTTGAAAAACAAAGCATAGAAAACACACTTGAAATTTCAAGCTTAAGCAATGACTTAAAGCTTTTTTACTATAAAAATACCGTGCTAAAAGATGATAAATGCAAGGCTAAAAAAGGACAAGTGGGGCTTTTGGAATACTTGTTTGAATTTTTGGATAGCTTTGATTTTGGTAGTGATGAGCAAAGCGAAATTTTAAGCCAAAAAGAACTCATAAGCTCAAGCGTTTTGGGAAATGTGTTTGAAAAACTCAATGGCTACAAAGAAGGGAGCTTTTACACGCCAAGCTTTATCACTTCTTATATGTGTAAAGAAAGCATCACAAAAGTTGTGCTTGATAAATTCAACGCTCAATTTGATCTTGATGCTAAAAATATAAACGAACTAAGAAAGTCTTTAAGAAAAGAAGACAAAAAAGCACAAAAAGAGCTTTTAAATTCCATAAAAATTTGCGATCCTGCGGTGGGAAGCGGGCATTTTTTGGTTTCTGCTTTAAATGTTATGCTGAGTATCTATGATGAGCTAAATCTTTTTGATGAAGAGTTTTACCTAGAAGTGCAAAACGATGAAATTCTCATCACGGGTAGAAAAGGCGAGTTTATAGAGTATAAACGCCCAAAAACACCTAAAGATAAAGCCCATCTTATCCAGCAAGAGCTTTTTTACACTAAAAAAGACATCATAGAAAACAACCTTTTTGGAGTCGATATCAACCCTAACTCATGCGAGATCACCAAGCTAAGGCTTTGGATAGAGCTTTTAAAACATAGCTTTTATCAAAGCTTTGATGATGAGAATTATCACGATCTTAGAACTCTGCCAAACATCGATATAAACATAAAATGCGGAAATTCTTTGGTATCTTACTTTGAAACAGGCAAAAGCCTAAACCACTATCCTAACATCAAAGAACGTATGGGCAAATACAAACGCATAGTAAAAGACTATAAAGAAGGCTTTTACACAGATAAAAGCCACATCAACCAAGAGATAAAAAATCTCAAAATTTCTTTTAAAAATTTCTGCTTTGCGGATAAATTTAAAAAAGAAATGAAAGGCTTTAACGATAAATGTGAAAAATACTCTAAAAAATACGGAAATTTCTTAGCCGTAGATGATGAAAATTTGAAATTCTTTGTTAGTGCGAATTTGACTCTTTTTGACTTTGATGAAAAAGAAGCCACAAAAGAATTTGCAAATCTTAAAAAAGAATACGACAATATCTTTAATCTAGAAAGCAATCATCCTTTTGAATGGCGTTTTGAATTCCCTGAAATTTTGGACGATGATGGAAATTTCAAAGGCTTTGATCTCATCATCGGCAATCCACCTTATATAAGACAAGAAGAGCTTAAAGAACTCAAGCCCCATTTAGCTAAAAATTATAAGGTTTATAAAGGCACGAGCGATATTTATACTTATTTTTATGAACTAGGATTTAATGTTTTAAAAGATAGGGGGGGGGGTATTGAGCTATATCACTTCTAATAAATACACGCGTGCAGGATATGGGGAAGCTTTGCGTGAATTTTTGCTTAAAAATGTTAAGTTTTTAGAATACACTGATTTAAACGGCATAAAAGTTTTTGATAGTGCTACAGTGGATACTTCCATACTTTGTTTTGAAAAATCAAAAAGCAAAGATAATAAATTCAAATACCTTGCCCTAAGCAATGAAATTTTAAAAACTTGTGCTTATAACATCGGCTTATATAAGGACTTTGCAGAATTTTCGCAAAATTCTTTAAGCAAAGAAAGCTTCACTTTTAGCGATGAGAATACTAGTGCCTTAAAGGCTAAGATAGAACGCATAGGAACTCCGCTTAAAGAATGGTATGGGCTTAATATATATCGTGGAATTTTAACAGGCTATAATGAAGCCTTTATCATCACCACTGAAAAAAGAAATGAAATTTTAGCAAATTGCAAAGATGAAGCCGAAAAAGAACGCACCGCTAAACTCATACGCAAAATGCTACGCGGACGTGATATAAAAAGATATAGTTATGAATGGGCAGGACTTCGGGTGATAGGAACTTTTCCAAGTTTAAAAATCGATATAGAACAATATCCTGCTTTAAAGCAATATTTATCTCAATTTTTACCACGCATAGAACAAAGCGGAGAAAAAGGTTGCAGAAAGAAAACTAGCAATAAATGGTTTGAAACTCAAGACAATATCGCTTATTATGAAGAATTTGAAAAAGAAAAGATAGTGTATCCTGAAACAACTCAAGGAGCATATTTTGTCTATGATAATAAAGGAATTTTTTTAGAAAAAACAGCTTTTTTTATAGTCTGTGAAAATTTAAAATATTTACTAGGATTATTATCATCAAATTTAATTACATATTATTATAAGAATTTTTCTCAAGGTTGCAAATTAGGGACAAAAGGTTATCAATATAACAAACACGCTCTAGAAAATTTACCTATACCAAAAATAAATTCTAAAAATCAAAACATAGTCGATGAGCTTATAAATTTAGTCGATGAAATTTTAAAAGCCAAAGAACAAGACAAAAACGCAAACACCCAAGAACTAGAAAACAAAATCAATTCTTTGGTTTATAAACTTTACAATCTCACCGAAGAAGAAATAAAAATCATAGAAGGGAAATAATGGAAAGAAATATACATAATATCGAACTAGAAATACCAAATAGCGGTATTTTTATAATGGGTTTAGAAAATGAAAATTTAATTATTTCTTTAGATTTAGCTAAGTTTGAATGTAAGAAAAAATTAAATGCTGGAGAATTAGCTAAACCATTGCACCCATATATCATTTATGAAGTTTTAGAAAAAAATAATAAAAACAATTTTAATGATGTAAAAATTATAGATAAAATAGAAGATGAAAATAATATTATCTATTATTTTAATTTCAGATTGATATTAAAAGAAAATGAAGACAATAAAAACAAAGAAGCGCTAAAGACGCTCTCATTTATGCAAAATTTTATTCCTGCTTATTTTTTTTCTTATCAAATTATAGGAGATTCCAAAGCTATTCCTAAAAATGTTCTTGAGCATTTAAAAAATAGATATGGTTATGAAGGGAAAAATTATAAAAGTATTTTTAAGAAAGAAGTTTATATAAATTGTAATTGCTTTGAAAGATTAAATTTTTCTCATTGCGAATTTGAATCCAAAGTATCTTTGCGTTTTTTAAAAGATAATAAATATAAAGAATTTCACAATGGAGTTGATTTTTCAAATTGTATCTTTAAAAATGAAGTTGATTTCAGTTATTTTGCATCAGGCACACCATTGCCTGATAATAAATACTATAATAATGCGCAAAATACATTATTTAAAGATTGTATTTTTGAGAATAAGGTTGATTTCCATAATTCTAAAATTACCAATAATATTTATTTTAACAATGCTCACTTTAAAGATTATGTTGATTTTCACGAGTGTGAATTTGAAAAAACAGCTAGTTTTTATGGGGTGAGATTTGAAAAAGTTCCAAATTTCAGTGCTTGTTATTTTAAGGAACCAAAAGCTGTAAATTTAACAAATGTAAATATAGACAAATTAGATTTTAAATCATTAGAACAATATATAGAAGATAATTATAAAGATGAAAGTTACAAAAACGAAACCAAAGGAATACAAGATGAAAAAGAGATTTTTAAAATTCAAAACGAACACCAATTAAGATATGCCAAAAATTTAAAAGACTCTTTCAGGGTTATAAAAGATGTTTTAATTACTCAAAACAATAAATTAGAAGTTCAAGAATGGCATAAATTAGAACTTTATGCGAAAGAGAAAGAATTGGAAATTCAATTAAGTAAAAATAAAAATGACAATTTAAAAAAAGAATCTAAAAATCAAGTATATAATCCTAAGGATTATGAAAAATTTAATTATTCAAAAATTATACCTCTTATAATATTTTTATTAAAAATAATTGGACATTTATCTGTAAATATATTAATATTTGTTGAGTTAGTTTTGGTCGCTCCATTTTTTACAATAATGTTTTATTGTGTTTATGTTGTATTTTTTATATATAAAATTTTGACATTTATTCTAAAACCATTTTATCCTTTAGATATAAATAAATTTATAATCTTTTGGAGGATAAAATTTAATAAAATTAAAAGAAAATTAATAGTTTCCGGAAGAAAGATGCTAGATTTTACTTTGTGGTCTGATTGTGTTTTGTTACAAGTTTATAGGAATACTAGCAATCACCATACAAATTTCTTAAAAATTTTAAATTTTACAATTTTAATGATTTCATTGTATGCTTTTATGGGTTTTGTATTTTCAAAAACCATAAATTTTATATTATCCCTTAATTCAGTATCGATAATTATAGCAAGCTATATTATTTTGCTTGTATTTGCTTTAATGCTTGTTAATGTTAAAAAACAATTGTATCAATATGCCGTTATTTTGATTTTTATGCTTTGTGGTGCTTTTACAATATCTATGATATTGTTTTTATCATCAGAGTATATTTCAATTTTTTGCTTTTTGATTTATTTTTTAGGCGTATTGATTTTTTATCTTTTTTTTATTTGTAAAATTAAATTATTTATTTTTCTTGTGAGATTTTTTGCTTATATGATTTTTATTGCAACGATTATAACAAAACCACAATTTATAAATCCTTTTACAGGTGTATTTTCATCAGATAAGCTTTATGAAAGTCAATTTGAAAAAAGTTTAAATGATTTAAATGCGAGTGCTATTGTAAATCTAGCAAGCATATTGCAAAATGATTTTAATCTCCATTTAAAAGATCAAAATATTTCTTTTACAGAGTTAAATTCAGCTAAAGCTTTGATAATAGCAAATAAAGAAAAATTAAAAGAAATTTTATCTAAAGTGTATAATGATAAATATGTAAGTGATTATAAAAAGGTTTTAAATGAGCTAGAAAATAACACATCAAATGTAAAAAATATCATAGAAGAGATAGACAATAAAAACAACAATAGCGTTGTATCTGCTCAACTTAATAAATTTTTAAAATTAAATTTTAGTCAAGAAATAGATATTTTATATGCGATAAAAAGTAATTTTTCTATATCTGAAAAACTATCACCTGAGCAAATGGCTCTTTTTGATCAAAAAGACAGTCAAGATAAATTAAAAAGTGTCTTGGCTCTTTTGAAATTTAAATCAAGTTTTGAAGGGATTTTAAAGATTATAAATCAAGACGAGATTACAGAAAACACCATAAAATCCACTGGTGTTTTATATGGCATTATCCTTTTGCTTTGTATTTTCTCGCTCCAAAAAACTGCACGAAAAAATTCCATAGTGCCAAGTTGAAAGGTTAAGTAAAGGGTTAAAATGAAAGAATTTGATGAAAAATTAGCACAATATGGAATTTTTACTATAAATGCTGTGGAAAATATAGATTTAATTAAAAAAGAAATTGTTTTAGAAAATATCAGTATAGAAAGAATAGATTTTAATATTTTACAAGAAAAAGGCATTAAAAGATTAATTATAAAAAATAGTGAAATTTTAGAAATTTATTTTTCTAAGACAAATAATTTTTTTATATATTTTTTAAATTGCGATTTCAAATGTAAATTAATTGCTAAAAAATGTATTTTTCAAGATCAAGTCAAATTTATAAAATGTATTTTTGAAAAATGTGTCGATTTTAATGCTTCAAAATTTAAATCAAAAGTCAGTTTTACAATTTCAATTTTTAAAGAAAATGCTAGATTTATAAAAACTGAATTTTTAGCAAAATGTAATAATCATAAAATTATTGAAAATAATTTTAAAGAAGTAAAATTTTGTAATAATGTTACTTTTAGAAGAGCAAAATTTGAATCAAAAGTTAGCTTTGCAATTTCAATTTTTAAAGAAAATGCTAGATTTATAAAAACTGAATTTTTAGCAAAATGTAATAATCATAAAATTATTGAAAATAATTTTAGTGAAACTATTTTTTATAATAAAACTAATTTTTATAAAGCAAAAATTGTTTCAAAAATAGATTTTAAGATTTCTCGTTTTAAAGGTGAGATTAGATTTACTGAAACTAAGTTTTTATCAAAATTAGATAATGAAATTGCAAATAATTTTAGAGAAGTTGTATTTGAAGATAAGGTTTATTTTAATAAAACAAAAATTAATACTCAAATAAATTTTAAAATGGCAAAATTTAAAAATAATGTTGAATTCGTAAATTTACACAACAATGTTAGTTTTAATAATGTTAATTTTAAAGGCATTGTAAATTTTGAAAATTTAAATATTAATACTTTAAATTTTAAAAATGTTATATTTAACAATATAGTTAGTTTTGATAATATTAGATTTGATAATAATTGTAAGCCAAATTTTGAAAACTGTACTTTTTCTGATCAATTTAATATAGAACATAAATATATAGAATATAAATTTGATGAGATTGAAAAAACACAAGAATATGATAAATTATTAAATTATAGAGATTTATTTAGAAAATTAAAAAGCAATCGTATAGCTCATCATAATCTAATTGACGCTTCAGAATTAAGAGCTCAAGAGCTTTATGCTAGAGAATTAGAATTAAAACATAAAGAAAACAAAAGTTTAAAAGAAAAAATAGAACGATGGCAACTTGTCTTTTATCGCAAGCTTTGTGATCATCATACAGATTTGCTTTTAAATTTAAAATGGTTGGTTGTAGTGATAGGCTTGTTCGCTTTACTGTATTTTGTTTCACGAATGATTCAGGATATTAGCTTGTTAAAAGCTTTAAATCAATACGGAGTATGTTTAAGTATAGTTGGTGTTTTTAATTTGCTTTGTTTGTATTGGTTTGGATGTATAAAAAAATTTGATTTTTTTGTGTATCTTAATTTGATTGTAGTTTTATGGGTGATATGTTATATGCCGAAAATAATCTTTGGAATAGTAAATATTATAGGTGATAAGAGTTATAATGGCTTTGAAAATGCTTTGATTACGATTTATACCATACTTTTAGCTTTAGTCCTTTTCTCACTCCAAAAAACCGCACGAAAAAATTCCATAGTGCCAAGCTAAGCCTTAAAGCTTAGCTTGAAATTTTATCATCAGTCCTTTAAGTAGTATTCTATAGTAGAAACCACTCTTATGGTTTTGATATAAGGGGTGTTTTTATCTCTGTTGCTGATGCTAAATTGTCCTTGAGAAGCCTTTTTTATCTTGCCTAGATGGCTGTTTGAATCTTGTGCGAATTTTATCGCTGCATTTCTAGCATTGAGTGTTGCTTCTTCTATCATTTGAGGTTTTATCTCATTTAGCTTGGTGTAAAGGTATTCTATGTCATAATTATCGATTTTCGTTACTATGCCAAATTTTGCAAGACTTGAAATGTTTTCTAGTATGCTTTTTCCAAGCTTTACATTTTGCGTATAGATGAGTAAATTCGCAGTGCCTATGTATCGGTATGTAGCTTGAGTGTCGTTGCCATAAGGATCGCTTAAACGATCTATGATATTTGGCGAGTTGTAGCTGATCTCATCTTCTTTTACGCCTTGTTCTTTTAAAAATTTAATGATATTTTCTTTATCTTGTTCTAGTTCTTCGTATAAATTTGTAAGATTGTTATTTGATCTTGTGAATTTTATAGGAAGTATCAAAGTATCCGCTTCGACTTCTTTTTGACTTAAACCCTTTACACTTACACTTCTTTCAAGTGTTTTAAAATCACTTAAAGCCTTGTTAAATCCAAAAGCTAGAATCAAACTTGCCAAAACTATGGCTAAAGCCATAAAGATATTATTTGTTTTCATTTTTTCTCCTTTATTTTGATTAGAAAATATATCATATTTGCAACCAATACGCAAGCACACATTACAAAAGCAAGGATTATCGGCGTATTTGCGTTAATAGCCCCAACCACAAAAGAAATAAGCCCTGCAAAACCAAATTGCACCGTTCCAAGCACCCCAGAAGCAGTTCCGCTATGTTCTTTAAACCTTGCCATAGCCAAAGTCGTGGTATTGGGTGCGATGAAACCAAGCATAGCGATACTTGTAAAAATACTAAGTTCAAAAAGCAAGAAATTTGGGTGAAAAAAGGCATTTGCAAGTAAAATCACAGTCGATATAAACATTATCATCAAAGCTTTTGCCAAAATTTTTTCGCTTTCGTATTTTAAAACCAATCTTGCATTGATATTTGCACAGATGACAAAACCTAAAGCATTTGCCCCAAAAAGCAAAGCAAATTTTTGCTCACTTAAGCTAAAAAACTGCGTAAAAACAAAGCTTGATCCTGTGATATAAGCAAACATCGCCGCCAAAGCAAAAGAAGCACATAGTATATAAACTAAAAAGCGTTTATCGCTTAAAACAAATTTGTAGCTTTTCATCGCTTCATGATGGGAAAATTTTTTGTTTTTAAGATGAGGTGCGGATTCTTTTAAACCAAAAAGTATCATCAAAAAAAGCAAAATTCCCAAAGCAAACAAAGTCGCAAAAATACTATGCCATGAAAAATACTCTAGCAAAATTCCCCCAAAAGTTGGCGAAAGCATAGGAGCAAGAGAACTAAAAACCATCATCAAAGCAAAAATCCCTGCAGCTTCTTTGATCTCAAACAAGTCATTGACAACAGCCCTTGCGATAACCACACCTGCACAACCCCCAAGTGCTTCAAAAAATCTCAAAGCGATAAAAGCATAAATATCATCGATAATCATACAAAACAAACTCGAAACGATGAAGAAAAATATCCCCACCAAAGCTGGAATTTTACGCCCAAAAATATCACTTAAAGGCCCATATATAAGCTGTCCTAAAGCAAAAGCGATAAAAAAACTTGCGATACTAAGTTGGGTTAAAAAAGAATTAGTTTGAAAACTTTGCTCCACATGAGAAAGTGCAGGCAAATACATATCTGTAGAAAGTGGTGCTATGCTTGACATCAAAGCAAGGATAACGATGAGTTTAAATTTAGCAAAGCCGTGAATTTTGGTGTGTTTTTGCATTTGTAATCCTAATTATTCTAAAAGAATGATTTTAACAAGTCAATCTTAGAATAATCTTTGTTTTTCTATGTTAAATTTAGGGAAAAATTCTAAGGAAATTTTTTATGCAAACTTTAAACCAAAATGAACAAATCAAATGCCCAAGTTGTGGAAGTTTTATCGATATCAGCGCTGCTTTATATGCTCAAATTTTAGATAAAGCTAAACAAGAAATGCTAAAACAAAAAAAAGAATTTGATGATGAGGTAAATGCTAAAAGAGCTGAATATACCAAAGCTTTAAATGATTTAAAAACTCAAAAGATAGAACAAGAAAAACTCATAAACGAGCAAGTAAGCCAAAAGCTTCTTTTAGAAAAGCAAAAATTTGAACAAGAACTTCTTATACAAAAGCAAAATTTCCAAAAAGAATTCAGCGAGAAATTTAACAAAGAGCATGAAAATGAAATGAAAATCATGCAAGAAGAACTCGAGAAAAAAAGCAAAGAGCTTAGCGAGTTTTTAAGCATAAAGGCTGAAAATGAAAGGCTAAAAAGAGAGCAAAAAGAAAATGAAGAAAGATTGAAATTTCAAGCCAAAGAAGAGGCTTTTAAAGAATTTAAAGAACAAGAAAGCAAAAATTTGGAATTTGAAAGAGAAAAAATGCGTCTTGAATTTCAAAAAAATACTCAAGAACAAGATCTTAAGTACAAAGAACTAGAAACGAATTTTAAAAGTGTAGCTCAAAAGCTAGAAGACGCACAACGCAGGATAGAACAAGGCTCACAGCAACTCCAAGGCGAAGCAGCCGAACTACTCATAGAAGAATACATACAAAGTGAGTATTTAAGCGATGAAGTAAAAGAAGTGCCAAAAGGCGTAAATGGAGCTGATTGTCTGCATATAGTAAAGGATAATTTTGGAAATATTTGCGGAAGTATTTTGTATGAGAGCAAACGCACTAAAGAATTTAATAAAGAATGGCTTGATAAGCTTAAGCTAGACAGCATAGCTGCAAAAAGTGATATAGCGGTTTTGATCACAAAAACTATGCCAAAAGATAAAGAAAAAACGCATTTTAAAGAAGGAATTTTGATCTGTACTTTTAATGAATTCAAAGGTGTTTTAGCAGTGCTTAGAGAAAGCATTATAAACGCTTATAAACTCAAAAATGCCCTGCAAAACAAAGATGAAAAAAATCACATTTTATACGAATACTTAAATTCCAAGGAATTTAATACGCAAATCACTTTTATACTTAAAACTTATCAAAATATGAAAGAAGAATTAGAAGCTGAAAAAAGAGCTTTGCAAAATATATGGAAAAAAAGAGAAAGAGCTATAGAAAATCTAAGTTTTAATTCCACTGCCATAGTGAGTTCTTTAAATGCGATATTTAGCGACTTACAAGGTGGAAATTTGATAGGCGAAGAAGGGATTAAAAGTCTTGAAAATTTAGCCAAAGATGAGGATTAATTTTGGGCTAAGCCCAAAATTAATCATTCTCCTGGGAAGTGATTTGGATTTTTCCAAGGTCCGTATTTTACTTTTATGTATTCTTTAGGGTCTAAATTTTGTTGCGGTGAGGCAAAATACTCAGGTTTTAATGATGGGGATTTGCTATAAGCTGTATCAAGTCCTGCACGATTTTCTGTAGTGGTTATAGGCATTCTTACAAAACCTGTATTGACATAAGCTGCTATATCTAGCGCATCTTCATCGCTTAATATAGGATTATCCGCACTCGCACCAAAAGGCATGGCTGATTTTAAAAATCTTGCTAAAAATGGTATCATAGCCATGTGTCCACCATCAGGATAGATAAGTAAAGATGGATATAAATGTCCGCTACCTTGTTCGTAATTATCATTTTTTACCCCAAGTCCTCTTTCGCCATGACAAGCAACGCAATTTTCTTCAAAGAGCTTTTTCCCACGCACAGGGTCAGCTGGGCGATTTGGAAAATTCATCTTAGCAAAAAAATCTCCTTCAAGTTTTACACCGTCTTTGATACCATAAGCTTCTTTTAGCCATTTAAAATAAGCTAAAATTGCTTTCATTTCTTTAGAATCATTAGGAAATCTATGAGAGTCAGTTCCGCCCATTCCGCGAATTCTATCTTCAACAGAGATGATTTTCATCGTTTCTATGTCAAGTCTTGGATAATTGTTTAGGATATTTAAAAATGGAATAACATATTTTTTTGTCCCTGGCAAACCATTGCCGTCATTGTCCATGTGACAGGAAATACAATTTACTTCGTTGCTTGTCTTTTTTAGCTTGCTATAGGGTCCTAGAGTACTTTCTGTCTTGCTTAAAAGCTCTATGCCATAACGGATTAAATCCCCTTGCTTGCCTTTTGGAACATCATTGATGCTTAAATTTTTATTTGGCCATTCTTGCACAGGTCTTTTGGAAAGTTCCTTAAAATACTCTACTCCTTCCTTGTCGCTTAATTCTTCTCCTACTTTGTAATCACTCACGCTTTTAGCACTAAGACTCAAACTAAGACATAAGCCAAGCAATAAAATGTGTTTTTTCATGATTTTCCTCCTTTTTATTTGCAGTTCAAATTGATTTTAATGTATTTTTTCTTAAATATTAAGCATAATAAGAATAATTTAAATAAAATTAAATTTTAAAGTGTTACTAAAAGTAATATATATTTAAAGTATATAATTAATATTTATTAAAATTTTATGATATTAACTTTATATTAATTATTTAAATAATTTATTTTTTATAGAGTTTAGATTTTCTTCTAAATTTTTGAAATTGCTTTCTAAATCTTTTTTTATATCTATAAAGAAAGGATTGCTTAAAGTAGCAATAAGATAATGATTTTCTTTAGAAAAAACATGATTTAAAGTGAAATTTTTATCTTGAAGTTTGATATAAATTTGCTCTTCATTTTCAAAGCTAGGATTTTTGTTTGCACTTAAAATTTCGAGCAAAATTCCGCAAAAAAAGCGTTTATTTTCGTCCAAAAACTGAATATCATAAATTTTAAAATCCTTAAATTCAAAGCAGTTTTGACTTTTAAATTCTTTCAAATCCTTTGTAAGTCCTAATTTTAAAAAGTCTTTTTGGCTTAAACTTTGCTTTTTAAATTTTGCCCCAAAACGACGCAAAAACAAATTTAAAGCATTAATTTGTAATTCTTTTTGTGCGAGTTTTAGTTTTTTAGCTGTAAAACGAAAGAAAAAAACACCTACAAAAACAGCTAAAATTACTGCGATTAAGGCATCTCTTATAAAAACAAAGGCTAAAAAACCTACAAGTAAGGCTTCGATAATGCTTAGGAATTTTAAGATTCCTAAGCGTTTAAGTATATAAAGTCTATTATTTTCTAAGCTTTTTAAATCCATTAAGATTTTGCTTTTTCCATTCTTTTTCTTTGAGTTGGATCAAGATAGCGTTTGCGAACACGCACATTTACAGGCGTAACTTCTACAAGTTCATCTTCTTCTATCCACTCTAAAGCTCTTTCAAGACTTAATTTTCTAGGTGGCACAAGCTTGATTGCATCATCGCTTCCACTTGCTCTTACATTGGTAAGATTCTTTCCTTTGATAGGATTAACATCTAAATCATTTGGACGAGAGTGCTCACCTATAATCATACCGGTATAAACTTTAGTTTGAGGCTCTATGAAAAGTACTCCACGCTCTTGAAGGTTAAACAAAGAATACCCTAAAGCCACGCCATTTTCCATAGAAATTAACGCTCCATTATTACGCTTTTCAACCGCACCGCTAAAAGGACGGAATTCTAAAAAGCTATGATTCATCACGCCTTCGCCTTTGGTATCAGTTAAAAACTGACTTCTAAAACCTATAAGTCCGCGTGCTGGAATTTCAAACTCAAGTCTTGTTTGCCCATCGCCTGTTGGTGCCATGGTTTTCATTTCAGCTTTTCTTTTGCCAAGTTTTTCTATTACTGCACCGCTAAATTCTTCAGGCACATCGATAACTAAATGTTCAAAAGGTTCTGTTTTAACTCCATCTTCAACTTTTACGATAACTTCAGGTCTTCCCATGCAAAACTCAAAACCTTCACGACGCATATTTTCAGCTAAAATAGTGATTTGAAGTTCGCCCCTACCGCTTACTTTAAATTTGCCTTCGCCTGTGCTTTCGTATTTCATAGCGATATTAGTTTTCATTTCAGCTTCTAAGCGTTCAGCGATTTTATTTGAAGTTACATGTTTTCCTTCAGTTCCTGCTAATGGGCCATCATTTACAGAAAATACTATACTTAAAGTCGGCTCTTCAATGTGTAAAGGATCAAGTGGCATGGGATTGTTTGGATCTACAACGCTATCACCCACATCTAAAGCTTCAAAACCTGCTATAGCTACGATATCTCCACTTCCTGCTTCTTCAATATCCATTTTTTCTAAGCCCATAAAGCCAATGAGCTTTGAAATTCTACCATTTACTTTGGTGCCATCAGCTTTTGCAAGCATTACGCTTTGGTTTTTCTTTACAACCCCATTGAAAATTCTAGCAATGCCTATTTTACCTACGAAATTATCATACCCTAAAGTGAAAACTTGAAGTTGTAAAGGATTGTCATTTGTGCCACTTGGTGCTGGAACGCGTTCAAGTATGGTTTTAAAAAGTGGCTCCATATTATCACTTTCATCGTTTAGGTCAAGCTTAGCATAACCATTTTTTGCTGCAGCATAAACTATGGCAAAGTCAAGTTGCTCATCGTTTGCATCTAGGGCTACAAAAAGATCAAAAATTTCATTGATCACTCTTTCAGGATCAGCAGCTGGTTTGTCGATTTTGTTGATTACAACTATAGGTTTAAGCCCTAAAGATAAAGCTTTTTTAACCACGAATTTAGTTTGCGGCATAACGCCTTCTTGAGCATCTACTAAAAGCAAAACTCCATCAATCATTTTTAAAACGCGTTCTACTTCTCCGCCAAAATCAGCATGCCCTGGAGTATCTATGATGTTGATTTTTGTACCTTTGTAATTGATCGCTGTGTTTTTTGAAAGTATGGTAATGCCACGTTCTTTTTCTATATCGTTGCTATCCATAACGCGTTCTGAAATTTGTTCTCTTTCGCTAAAGGTGCCTGATTGTTTTAACAATTCATCTACCATAGTGGTTTTACCATGGTCAACGTGAGCTATAACTGCTATATTTCTAATGTTTTCCAAATTTTCTTCTCCAAAGCTAAATTTTTAAAAGCTTAGATTATACAAAAATTTAACTTAAACTACAAAGCATCAAAACTTGGAACACTTCTTGCTTTAAAGACTTGTGAAATTAAAATTTTAAAAAGGAAGTTAAAATGTCAAAACCATTAAATGAAGAGATTTTTATTGAATTTAAAAGCGATTTAGCTGAGAGAAAAAATGAAGTTTTACTTCAAGTTTTAGAACTTTTAGAAACTTTTAGATCAGATAAAAACGAAAAAATGGCAAGAATTTCAAGTGAGCTTACAGAAATTTTAGAAAATGAAGAAAATTTAGAAAAAATTTTAAATGCTAAAAATTTAGAAGAGCTTTTAAATATTTTAATTGCTTTAAATGAAGATAAGATGATTAAAGTATATGAAGATTCTTATTTGAAAGAAAAATTTCCTAATGTAATGGTAGATAAATTTTTAAAATAATTTTTTTGAAGGAAAAGTGATGTCAAATTTAGCTCCGCAAAATGATGTTTTAAATCTTACGCCGAGTAAAACTTCTAATACTAGTAGTTCCTTTAGTAAAACGAGTAAAAATAAAGAACATGAAAGTAGCGATAGTAAAAATTCAACTCAAGATGATACGGAAAGTTTTTTAAATTCTTTGCTTAATTCTATTGATGAAACCAATGAATTTTTACCTGATCATATGAAGATCAGTCAAAAAGAAGTTGTTAATGAAGCGATGAACAGACTTCAAAAAGGAGCTTTTGATGAGAGTGATAAGATAAGCATTTTCGAATCTGCTTCTTTTATGCAAATTCTTTCTTTGTTGGATAAGCTAAAAACAGATACAGCAGATGTTAAACTAGCAAATCTTTCTACTCAACTTTCAAGTCTTATTAAAACAGAAGCTAATTTTAATGCTTTAAAAGGTGCATCAAATCTTAGTGAGCTTTTGGACATAGCTAAAGATCTGGGCTTAAATGTAAAAAATATTAAAGTAGATCGTCTTCTTGATCTTAAAGCAACTTTTCCAAATTTAGATAAGGCTGATTTTTTTAAGGGTGCTGTGGATAATGTTTTTAAAGAAATCATCAATAATAAAATTTCCAATGTGAGTAAAAATTTAAATCACAATTTAGAAAATACAACTCATACTACAAGCACTCATTCTACGCAAAAAACAAATTCTAAAGATAGCGGTTCTTTGCTTTCTCAAACTTTAAAAAATTTAGATTCCATACTTTCATCCAAAGAAAGCAAACACGAAAAAAACGATAAAGTTAAATCAAAAATAGAAGAAGATACCACAGATGCTAAAAATACTTTAAAAAATCTCAAAAATGATGAGTTTGCAAAAAATTTAACAGAAGAGTTAAATATAAAAGATAAAAAAAACCAAGATAATTTAAATAAAGATAACAATCTTAAAGATTTAAATAAAGAAAGCAAAGACTTAAACAAAGATTTTAATAAAGAGTTAAATAAAGAGTTAAATAAAAATCAAGAAAAAAACAATTTAAATCAAGAAAATATACAAGATCAAAATAAAAATTTAAAGAACAATGATCAAAATTTAAATCTTGATAAAAATTTAAATAAAGAAATTGTCAAAGATACTCAGAATTTAGTTTCCAATTTAACACAAAAAGATTTTAATCTAAATAAAGAGCCTAAAAACAACAACAAAGAAAATAAAGATATAAAACAAAATTTCTTTGATCAAAAATTAAATTTTGAAAATTTAAATAAAACTCAAGTAGTTCAAAACAAAGAGAATAATGCAAATTTTAATAATAATGCTACTAATAAAGAAACTTTTACTCAAGAGCAAACAAAAACGCACAGTGAAAATGTAGATAAAAATAGCTTAGATGAGTTAAATTCTTTAGTCAAAGATTTAAATAAAGTAACACAAAACAATGCTCGCAATATCACTCCTAAAGAAACTTTGCAGTATTTTTCACAAGATTTAAAAGAGGCTGTGGATCAATACAAAGCACCTATTACTAAACTTAGTATCACTCTAAATCCTAATAATCTTGGAGAAGTGGAGGTAACTTTGATACAAAGAGGTAATAACCTTCATATCAATTTCAACTCCAATACCAATGCAATGAATTTGTTTATCCAAAATCAAGCCGAGTTTAAAAATTCTCTTGTAAATATGGGATTTACTGGACTTGAAATGAATTTTAGTGATCAAGGTAAAAGAGAGCAAAATCAAAATCAAGGAAAAAATCGTAGTGGATATGGTTTTAAAGATGCTTTAGATGGAAAAAATGAAAGTGAAAAAGTCAATCTAGAGCTTGTTTTAGCGAAGTATTTTTAAATTGGAACACTTATTGCTTAAATAATAAAAAACTAAATAAAAAGGAGTTTATAATGATATCATCATCGGATTGGAATTTAAATACCACTGCTACAACTTCAGGTACTACTTCTTCAGGAAGTACTAGTGGGACAACTAGAACAGATTCAAGCAGTAGCTCAGGAATAGTGAGCAATCCAAACGCTACCTTAGATAAGGATGCGTTTTTAAAACTTCTTTTGATAGAGCTTCAACATCAAGATCCAACAGATCCTATGGATAGCGATAAAATGCTTACTCAAACTTCACAGCTTAGCGCACTTGAAATGCAGCAAAATACCAATACAACTATGCAAAAAATGGTTGAAACTATGCAAAAGCTTTCTGATTCTTTTAGTACAAGTATGAGTACTTCAGCTTTAGGGGCTATTGGCAAAATGGCAACTGTTTCAGATAATAAAATCAAACTTACAGGTGCAGATGAGCTTATCGCTCTTAAAATGTATTTGCCTGAAGATTCTGATGAAAACGGTGTTACGCTAGAAATTTATGATAGCAATAATAAACTTGTTTTCAGTGAAAAAAGCGATGCTAAATCTATTTCTCAAGGTTTATTTACTATGGAGTGGCCAGGAAGAAATAATGATGGGGTTTATGCAGGTGATGGTGAGTACACTGTTAAAATGGTTTATAATAATAAAAATGGTGAAAAAATCACTGCAAATTACGGAACTTATCCTATCGAAGGTGTTGTTTTTAAAGATGGTGTTGCCTATGCAAAAATGGCTGGACAAGAAGTTCCTTTTGATGCGATACAAGAAATAACAGATTATAAGCTTGGTTCATCTTCATCTACTGGAGGAAGCGGTTCAAGTGGAGACTCAAGTGGTGGTTCAAGCGATGGAGATTCTTCTGGGTCTGGATCTACAGAAGATGGTGACAAAGAGGAAAAGGCATAAGCCATGATGAATTCATTTTATAATGGGATTTCTGGAGTAAAAAGCAATAGCTTTGGTATTGATATCACTGCTAATAACATAGCAAATGTCAATACCACGGGCTTTAAATACTCTGATGCTCAATTTAAAGATATTTTTTATACTACCATAACAACCCAATCAACCAACCCTGCTCAAGGTGGTTATGGTAGCGGTGCAGCATCTTCTCAAGTTGTTTTCGAACAGGGTTCTCCTGTTGCAAGTGATGGCGAATTTGATGTGGCTTTGCAAGGAAAAGGATTTTTTGGGGTTTTAGGGGCTGATGGCAATGCTTACTATACTAGAAATGGATCATTTAGAAGAGATGCCAATGGATATTTGGTAGATTCTTATGGAAATTTTGTTTTAGGAACAATGAATCCTGCTTTTACTGGTATTAACTATAGCGATAGAGTTGCTGGGCTTATGGGGGATTATCTTAACACAGGAACTCCGGTAAATAATGGTTTTACTGTAAATTCAAATAATTCTTTCAGTATAGGCACAACCGCTTCTCAAGGGGCTATTAAAGTACCTGTGAATATGTATTTACCTCCTCAAGTAACTCAAAATGTAAAATGGAGTGGAAGTTTAAATACTAACACAACAACAGAAGTAGTTAAAGTAGATCTTGATCCTAGTAAATTTAACATTACAAAAACTGAAGATGGAAAATATGTAGTTAGTGGTAGTGTTAGCAAAGAAGATGTGTTTAGTGCTAAAGCGGGTGATAGGATTATTTTAAATTTCACTGATGATAATGGCGTAAAAACAAGCTTTGAAGCGACTTTAGATGAAAATCTAAATTTTAAAAGTAACGAGCTTGATTTAAAAGGATTGGATGAAAATAGCATCAAGCTTGATACAGCTCAAATTTCAACAGAGCAACAAAAAGCCAATAAAGATATTTTAGAATCCCCTATTTATAATGCAGATGGAAGTAAAAGCACTTTAAGGGTTACACTTGAAAGAGTTTTACCGCAAGAAGGCGATAATATACAATATAAAGCTATTGCACAAATTTATGATTCTAATGGCAATGCCGTAGGCAATCCGACTGAAGGAAATATGGTTTTTGATAAAAATGGTGCTTTGCTTCAAAACAATATTACAAGCATTGCAAATCCAAATGGTGGAACAATTAATATTGATTTAGGTTCTCCTTATGATGCTAACAAGCCTGGTTCGGGTTATAGTGGGATTTATATTAAAGAAGGCGTCGAAAAAAATGTAGTTACACAACAAGATGGTGTAGCTGAAGGGTTTTTTGAACAATATAATATATCCGATGATGGAAGTATTGTTGCGCAATTTAGCAATGGTAAAAATGCCATAGTTGGAAAGCTTGCTTTATATAATTTTATCAATGAGCAAGGATTGGTTGCTATGGGAGATAATATTTTTGCAGCAACGGCAAATAGCGGTGATGCAAGCTTTATTATGAAAGATGGTCAAGTTGTTAATACAGCTAAATTTAAAGGCGGATTCTTAGAACAATCAAATGTTGATTTAAGCGCAGAGCTTTCAAACCTTATCGTAACTCAAAAAGCTTTTGATGCAAGCTCAAAAAGTATTACTACAAGTGATCAGATGATACAAAAAGCCATTAATATGAAAAGATAATTTTTAGGAATTATCTTTTTCTAATTTTTCAAAAATAATTTTAATTTCTTCTATATCACTTTCGCTATAATTATGGCTTGATTTAATATAACTTACTTGCTGCCCTTTTTCAAGATATAAAACCTTTTCATAGTCTTTTAAATTTATGTGATGTTTTAATTCAAGGTTGGTGTTTGTTTTAGGATAAAATTTTAAAAAATTATCCTTTCCGATATTTTTGGCTTTTATGTATATTTTTACATTGTAAACCATTTCATTTAAGAAATTTAATTTCGCATCAATTTGATATTTTAATTTTATAAGTTTTTTATACAAGATGCTAAGATGATTGTATTTTTTTATGATATCGTGATAAAGATTTGAAAATTTCATTTCTATAGCACTAGGATTTTTAGTCTTTTGAAGTTTGATGATTTTGATTTGATTTTTGATTAGATAATCATAATAATTTTGCATTTTGCTTATGGTGTCATCAAGCTTACTTTTTATTTTAAGGCTTAGGTTTTTAAGATTTTCACATTCTGTATCTGAGTTGTTTTCAATAGAAACTAGTGGCGAAACTACGATATTGTTTTTAAATTTTATATTGTTTGCTATGATTAGATTTTTTCTTGGATATAAAGTATTATCTGTTAGTAAATTGCAAATATAAATATTTTCTGCTTCTATTTTTCCACCCATGCAGTTTTCAACAAATACATTTTTAGCTATAATTGTCCCATTTTCTAAATTTTTTATATATACAGTGTCAGCCTGCAAAGTTCCTTTGTGTATTGCAACAAAAACATCTTGTGCAAAAATTTCGCTTTTTGCATGAGTTAAGCCTTTTATGCTGATATTTTTTCCATAAAGTTTTGTCGCTCCAATGCTCCCATTTACTTTTATATCTGAAGCTTGAACATTTACAATACCTGATTTAATAGCATCATCGCTTATATCAAAATTAGTGATTTCTAAGTTTATATTTTCATTGGTATTTGTTTTGATTGAACCGGTTGTTTTAAGCCCTACTTGCGATAATTTTAAATTGTTTATAACGCTATATCCTGAGTGGTCTTTATTTAAAAATCCATAATTGGCGCTAAAATATTTAATTCTATCTTCTAGTTCTTCTACATAAATGCTTTCATCTTTTATGATAAAAGGATTATTAAGAAAGGCTATTGGATTTAAATGAAGGATTTCTCCTCTTAAATTTCTACCTTCTTTTCCAAGAATTCTATAAATGTATTCAAAAAGTAGCTCATTTTTTTCAATAGGTTTGCAGTAGTTCCCTTCATCATAGTTAGCATTTTCACTAAAACACACTTCTTCAACATTTCGATGATAGATAATTTCATCACTTTTATGTTCAATTTTATCTACACCTTTGGCAATTTCAAGCTCTAATTCTTTAATAGATGGATTTTTTTGTATTGATAAGATAAAATCATCGATTTTTGTAAATAAATTTTTATCAAGTCTTAAGATTAAAAATTTTTGCTTGATCATTATTTTGTAGATATTTTGCAAAATATCAAATTTTAAATTAGGGTAATATTTAAAATTTTCTGTAAGGTTGATACTGGCTTTTAGATGGGTTAGGTTGGAGTTGGATCTAAGTTTGACTGTAAAAGGAAAACTTTTTTTTGGATAAATTTCTATAAGAAATTTTTGTATTATGGTATTATAGTTTTTTACAAAAAAATCATCTGCATAAAACAAATCAAAATCTTTTCTTTCATAAGTTTTTGTTTTCGCTGGTTTTACACTAGAACACAGAAGTTTAAAATCTATAACTCTAAAATCAAGAATTTGTTCTGTGTTTGCTTGTTCGTGATTTAAACTTTCAAAAGGATTGAAAGTTTCTAAGGTTTTTACTTGAAAATTCATCTATCCCCCCCCCCATATCATTTTTTTGAGTCGTGAAATGGTGATTTTGTAGTGCATCTTCAAAAATAGCATTGAATTTTTCGAAATTTTGATTCAAATCAAAATAATCCAAATGAACTAAAATTTGTCCACATTTTTCACATTTTAAAGTATTTTCCTTGCTAACAAGTTCTTCGTGTATGGTTTGTGGAACTGCATGAGTACGTAAATAACAATTGCAAATATAATCATGAGTTTTTTCAGCTCTTAGGTCTTGTTTGATTGATTTTAGTTTTATGTATTGTTCTAAGGTATAATGGATTTCTTGAAGGTGTAGGGTTTTTTTTGTAAAATTAGCTATCCATAAATCTTCATTAGCAAAATGATCTAAAATCCAATCTTTGGTTAATATGGAAAGTTCTTGAGACATTTTTACAATATTATCTGAATGCTCTAAAAGCTCTTTAGTTTTTTCTACTAATATTTGATGAGATTTTTTATGTTCTTCAATCAAAGGAAAATCAATGCTTTCCATAAATTTTTCTTCATCTTTAAAATGAATTTTGATGTATTGAAATAGCTTTACAAGAATTTGTTTTAAATCATTTTTGTGTTGTGTATTATTATCTTGAATGTTTAGAGCTAAATCATTTGCAAGATTGGTAATTTCAAAAATTAGTTCGTGTTGTTTGTCTAATTGCATATTTTTAATGCTAAAATCTCTACTCCATTTAACTTCCATATTTTTCCTTTTTGGATGTAATAATTATTTTTATATCGTATTTTTTGAAAATAAAATAATAATTTTACAAATGAATTTTTAAAATTCTTAGTAAAAACAATGGATTGATTGCAAATTTATATATTGAATCTTAACAACTCAAGGCTTTTTAAGTATATTATGATATAATTTTTAAGCCTTTTCTTAGACCTGTGCAATGCTATTTTTAAGCACCGCTTCAGGGTGGGAACACAGCAGAGCACTTGATTTTAGCGTGTGCCGCAGTTATCTGGGGAAGGGTTTTATTCATTTTAAAATTCCTATTTTTCAATTAGGCTAGCTTTTTTATAAATTAAAAATTTATTTAAAAATTATCATTTTAAGATTTATTAAAATATTAGTTAATTAGAATTTAAGCATTGCAAATTACATTACCAATATCAAAGGATAAACAATGGATAGAAAGAAAATTCCCTTGTTGGTGCTGTGTATTTAATTGCAACTGTGTTTTGGCTTGTACCTACTCCTTGTAGGTTTGGAAGATAATTCTTGCATTTTCTTGAGTTTTTTATTGCCGTGATTATGGCAGTGATTTTACAAGTAATGCCTTTTATAGCTATTGCCATAGTAGCTCTTAGTGGTATTACCACTACCCAATTGAAAATCTAAGTAAAATTTACACCAAAGCTACTTCAAAAACTTCTACGCAACAACTTATTGATGAGACTAAAATTTCCTTTAAATACTTCAGTACTTGATTTTTTATATCAAAAGAGTATAAGATGAAAAGGTAAATGCTGCTATATCAAATTTAAAATCTAAAACGGGTATAAAAGACGCTTTAAGTGGTTTTTCAAATTCTCTTATTTAGCTTATAGTTATTCTATTATTGTGGCTCGTGGAGTTATTAAAACAGGACTTGGAGAGCATTTGGCTTATCATTTTATCAGTATTCTTGGTAAAAAAACCTTAGGTATTGCTTATTCTATAGCTTTTTGTGAAACTATTTTAGCTCCAGTTACTCCTTCAAATACTGCAAGAGCAGGGGCTATCATAAATCCTATAGTTCAAGTTATTGCAAGAAGTTTTAAATCCACTCCTGAAGATGGAACACAAAATAAAATAGGCACTTATCTTTCTTTGGTAAATTATCAAGAGCCAATCCTATTTCATCAGCTATGTTTATTACAGCTACAGCTCCAAATCCTTTGGTGGTTGATCTTATAGCACAAGCTACAAATTTAGAAGTGCATTTAACTTGGGGGGGGGTAATAGGCTTTAGGGATGTTTTTACCTGGTATAGCTGCTATGCTTTTGATGCCTTTGATGCTTTATTTTCTCTCTCCGCTAGAAATTAAATCCACGCCTAATGCTTCTACTTTTGCTAAAGATAAATTAAAAGAACTTGTAAAAATGAAAAATAGTGAAAAAATCATGCTCAGTGTTTTTGTCTCGCTTTTACTTTTATGGGCTGGAGCTTTGGGCTTGTTTTTTTGGAATTTCTCTTGATGCGACTAGTGTGGCTTTGCTTGGGTTGTCTTTGGTGTTGATTAGTGGAGTTTTAACTTTTGGGGAAGTTTTGGCTGAAAAAGCTGCTTGGAATACTTTAGTATGGTTTTCAGCTCTTGTAATGATGGCAACTTTACTTGGCAAACTTGGCGTTACACAGTTTTTAGCTGAAGCTTAAGGTGAATTTGCTTCTGCTATGGGACTTGGGGAAATTTCTATTATGATATTTTTAAGCCTTGCTTTTTTATATACGCACTATTTCTTTGCTTCTACTACAGCTCATATATCAGCAATGTTTTTTGTTTTTTATAGTGCAGGGCTTGCCTTAGGAGCACCACCACTTCTTTATGCTTTTATTATGATAGCTTCAGGTAATGTTATGATGGCGTTAACTCACTATGCAACAGGAACAGCTCCTGTTATTTTTGGAACGGGCTATGTAACTCTTAAAAAATGGTGGAGTATAGGTTTTGTGATTTCCATGGTTGATATAGTGGTGATGATAGCTGTTGGGCTTTTTTGGTGGAAAATTTTAGGATTTTATTAATAATTTCTAGGAATTAATTCCTAGAAATTATTCTATAAAACCGCTTGCTATGACTTTATCATGATCATAAAAGACCGCCATTTGTCCGCTAGCAAGTCCATAAACAGGATCTTTTAGAGTGATTTTTGCGCTTTTATCTTCATAAATTTCTACCTTACAAGGTGTAGATTTTGAACGATAGCGGATTTTTACTTCGCAATCAAGCTCTTTAGCGTCTATAAAAAGATTGATATTTTTTAGGTTAAATTCACTGATTTTAAGTTCTTCTTTGGTTCCTACGATGATTTGATTTTGCTTAGGATTGATTTTTAAAACAAAATGTGGTTCATGTGCCCCACGCACTTCAAAGCCCCTTCTTTTGCCTATGGTATAGTGCATATAGCCCTCATGTTTGCCTACCACTTTTCCGCTACTATCTAATACTTCTCCAGGAATTTTTGTATCCATAAACTGATCTAAAACTTGCACATAAGTATCTTCAACAAAGCAAATTTCAGAACTTTCCTTTTGGGTGGCAAAAGATTTTAAAACCTCTATAGTGGAAGCAAATTTTTTCACATCTTCTTTTTTCATTTCGCCTAGCGGAAAAATAAGATATTTTAAAGCTTCTTTATCTGCACTGGCCAAAAAATAGCTTTGATCCTTGCTTTCATCTACTGCGGTTTTTATTAAGTTGTTTTCAAGTCTTGCATAATGCCCTGTGGCAAGTTTTTCACAACCTAAACTTTTAGCAAATTCTAAAAGTTTTCCAAGTTTGATAAAACGGTTACATAAAGCGCAAGGATTTGGTGTTTTACCCTCTTTATAAGTATCCACAAAAGGCATGTAAACTTTGTTTTTAAAATCTTCTTGTAAGTCTAAAATATGATAAGGAATTTGCAAAAAGTTTGCAACTTTTTCTACTTTTTTGATATTTTCTTCGTGATAATTTGGTTTGCCATGAAGTTTCATATAACAACCTATAACTTCATGACCTAAATTTTTAAGTTTATAAGCAGTGACTGTACTATCAACTCCACCGCTCATAGCGACTAGAATTTTCATTAAATTTCCTTTAAAGTATTAATTATAAAATCCAAGTCGTCAGTGATTTTATACTTTAACTCATCTCCTTTAGAAATCACTTCAAGTTTGAGTAAAGAATTTCTGACGAACTCATCAAAACCTCGCCAAAATTCACTCCCAAACAAAATAATAGGAACATCTTTTTTAAATTCTAATTGTTTTAATGTAAGAATTTCACACAATTCATCAAGTGTTCCAAAGCCGCCTGGGAAGATCACAAAAGCTAGACTCTTTTCAATAAGAGCCATTTTGCGTATGGCTAAGCTCTCAAAAGTAATATTATATTCTACAAATTCATTAAGTTTTTGCTCATGAGGTAAAAATATATTAAACCCTACAGAACTCATTGAATTTGTATTATTTTTTTGTGAAAAAGCACCTTCGTTGGCTGCACGCATAATACCACCACCTCCACCACTTATCACACAAAAACCATTTTGAACACATTTTTGTGCCAAAATTTTAGCCTGCTGATAATAAAAATTATCTTCTTTAAGTCTTGCTGAACCAAAAAAAGTTACGGCATTTTTTAGGTTTGGTATGTTAGCAAATTTTTCTAAATCTTGGCTTATTTTTTCATTCATTTTTCAACCTTTAGTTAAAATAAATTCCATTCTAGCTAAAAATTTATAATAAGTTCTTTATTATATAAGTTTTAATAGGTTTATTTTATTAAGATTAGGAATTTAAAGACTTTTAAATCCTTAAGCTTTAATATCTATACTTTTTGGTGTAGAATTTAAAGAAAGGATTTTATTAAATTCTCCTGCATCATCATCACTAAATTTCATACCAAAAAGAAGTTCTAATTCTTTACTAGTGCTAAATTTACCTTCTAATAGTTTTTTTACAAGTTCGTTTCTTGTGCTATCATCTTTGTAAGTTTCTTTGTTTTTACTTTCGCCTTGAATGGCTTTGAAGGGTTTTTCACTTTGTTGAGTGATAATTTCATTATCACTAGAAAGCAACATTTTATCACCCATAGCCATTTCGTATTCTTTCACAAATTCATCGTGTCTTTGCTTAAAATCTATGTATTTAGTTTTAAACTCATTTAAGCTTAAATCTTTACTTATAAGTGCGTCAAATTCTTTATAAAATTCATCGGCTTTTTTGATGATGTCGTAGCCCAAATGAAACATCTTAGAATAAGAAACAAAAAAACCTAACATCATTTTCTCCGTAGTTGGGTCCCATTTTGTATAAGCAGGATTAAAATCTTTTAAAGGGGATTTTTCTATTTTATTGGGGTCTTTTAAAGCATTTGACTTCATAAAGTTGTTAAATTCTTGCATATCTTTTTTGCTAATACTTTCATCAAGTCCGAATATTTTAGGATTATACTCAAATTTTTTTCCACGATAAGGCAAAGCACCTTCTCCTGTTATAACGGCTACTCCGTGTTTGTTGATTTTAAAATCAATATTTTTATCTTGTTTAAAATTTGAAGTGTTATAATCATAGTTTAAATTTGAGTTTAGACTATTTATCATTAGTTTTTCCTCTTTACTTGATAGAATACCCACCAAGATATCTTTCTAAAAAGTCTTTATAGTTTGAACTGATTTCCTTAACTACTCTGTAATTATTCAAAACAGGACTTGATTTTACTCTATACCAAGAACCTGATTGTTCGTTGATTACAGCCACTCCATAAGAAAAATACACAAATCTTTTCCCTAAATTAGAAATACCAATATTTCTTTTCACAGTATATCCAAGAAAGTTACGATAAGGGTCATCGCCTACTATACTCATAGTTTCCCAAAGTCTTTTTTGATTGATATAGGAATGCTTACCATTAACCAAACAATTTGTAGTTTCTATACCGCACATTCCACCAAATCGAACAAGTCCTTCTCTATTCCAATAATATTGATCTCCGTTACTATCTTGAAATAAAGTTAATTCCAAATTCCAATCAGGTTTGGCAAAGGCTATAACTTCATTATCACTAAGTCGTTTTAAATAGGTTATATACCCACCCTTCACTTCTTTCATCTCTTCAAGGCTGAGTTCTTTGACACCCGGGCTTGTATCGCTTAAGGCACCTTTTGTGAGTTTAGCTAAAAAATCCTCAGCAAAAACAGAACTAGTCATAAAGAAGTTAAAGCTAATAAAGCAAAAATCTTTTTCATTGAAATCCTTTCATAAATTCTTTTTGTAAGTTCTTTAAAACTACTATCGACTTATTCTAGCAAAAGTTTAATCTTGCTTTGAAAGTTAAGTGAATTTTCTTTAAATACTTAAAATTTTATTCTCGGTTTGTTTGCTTTTGTAACAAATTTTCATTTTTATCTTAAATTATATTAAGCAAGTAAAAATATTTAAAGATTTTAAAATATTTTATCTTAGAATAATAAACTTTTCAATATCAAGGATTAAATTTTAAAATTAACTTGAGCTGATTATTTAAAATGTAAGGATTGACAATGAAAAAAATTTTCTTAACATTTATGGTTTTAGTTAATTGTGTTTTTGCTAGCGATGAACTAAATATTAGACAGTTTATTTAAAAAGCAAATAGGCTTAAGAAGCATTACAAGCTTTTCTTTACTTAGCACAGGAAACGCAAACTCGTATTCTCTTTATCCTAATATAACAATAGGCGGAGATCCTACAATTTGGAATGATACAAAGCAGGTGTTTTTAACTCAAACTTTCATTTATACCCTAACACCTAAGTTTGACATACTTATTTCAGGGGGCGGAAGTTATGCAAGACAAGAATATACAAATTTTTTCACAAATGCATATTCCCATAAAGATCGCATAGGATTTGATAATCTATGGCTAGGTTTTATTTATACAGGCGATAGTATTGCAGATTTAATTCCACAAATTACCTTTCAAACTACAGTCGTTCAAAGAGAAAAAGCAATCAATCAAACCAAAAACTTTTATCTAAAATCACAAAGCTTACAAGCTAGTTTAAGGGGATATAGCGATCCTGTGGTTTATAGTATTTATACAGGATTTGGTTATAATCAATCAAGAAAATTTAAAACCCTTAAAATAGAGTATGGAAATAGTATTTATGTGGGCGGGGATTTATCTATTATTCTAAGTCCTAAAATTACTTTAGATTTAGGAGCAGAGCAAAGATTTCAAATGAAACAAAAAATCAATGGCTATCAAAATTCTGAAGTGCGTTCTATTCCAACTTTAAGTTTAGGTTCTACTTATAGCATTAATTCAGATACCGCAGTTTCTGTTAATGCTAGTTTTGGAGGAAGCTCTGCTTCTCCTGATAGCATATTTGGGATAAGCTTATGGAAAAAATTCTAAAAATTTTATTATTTTTACCCATTCTTGCTTTGAGCACAAAAGCCGAATGGGTAGTTAAGTCTTATCAAGAAATTAAAAACGAAAGAGTAATAAGACAAACTTATGAGCAATCTTGTGGTGCTTCATCTTTAGCAACTTTACTTAATATACTTGATGATCAAAAAAGTTTGATGAACTTGAACTTTTAAAGATTATGAGCGGACAAGAACTTTATACGGATATGGTAAGCTTTGCAGATTTAAACGATGCAGTTAAAAAACTGGGCTTTCAAAGCAATTCATATCAAATCAATAGAGAAAACTTGGATAAACTTGTAAATATTCCAATGCTTGTAAAAATTGAAGATGATCCACGCTTTCCACATTTTGTTATAATTATCAATCATAAAGGTAATTATTTACAAGTGCTTGATCCAAGCCATGGAGAATATATAAGTTCTAAAAGTCAATTTTTTAGTATTTGGGATAGATATAATAAAGGTGGTTATGCTTTAATTGTTGCTCCTAAAAAAGAGCTAAAACCTTTTAAGTTAAACACTCCAAAATCTTTACATTTTGATTTCAGCCCTTTTAGTTTGTTTTAGTTTTAATTCGTTTATATTTATTATTCTTAATTTGTAGGCTAAAACTTTTTATCTTAGTTGTTCTAATCTTTCTTTTTTAGAACCAATTTCTGTAATTTGAACGCCGAAGTTACCATCGACAATTACTACCTCGCCATAAGCAATTCTTTTATCCCCAATTAAAATTTCAAGCGGATCGTTTGCAAGTTGATTAAGCTCCACAACTGAACCTATATCCATAGTTAAAACATCTTTTAAAAGCATTTTTTTATTGCCTATACGCACACGAACAGGCAAACGCACATCCATGATAAGATTGATATTTTTAAGCTCTTCGCTAAGCATTATCGCTTTTTCTTCAGTATTGTGATTAGAATCAGTGCTTGTATTTCCTGTTTCAGCAGGTTTCCCGCTTAGGATGTTATGGAGTGTTTGATCCATGGCTAAAGAAACTTGTTCTTCTAAATCGCCTATTTTTACATCATATAAAAATAATTTTTTAAAATCTTTAAAATCTACGCTTTCAGGCACAAATTCACAAGATTCTATGCTAAAATCCATTTTTGGAATGTCTTTTTGGGCTCCTAAGGTTGTAGAAAATGCTGAAATGATATTTTGGATGGCTTCTTTAGCTGCATCCATTTCATCAGGACCTAGTTTATCGTTTTTGGTGATCTCTTCTTCACCCATCATCCATTCACCAATAGCACTCATTAAAACAGCACCAGCTAAAATTCCTATTTTTCCACCATTTGCTATATTAAATATAGCATACACTAAAGGTGCTTTTAAAGTATCGCTTGCATTGACATCAAATTCTTTATATTCGCTAAATTCAGCACTTTTTCCTGTTAAACCTTCAATGGTGCTGATGCATTCATTTGTAAACATTTTTAAAAAATCATTGATCATATTTCTTCATCCTCCTCTTCAGGCTCATCATAAACACTAGCTTTAGCTTTACGCTCTTCTTCGTATTTTTCCAAAATTTCTTTGATTTCATCTTTATCTGTGCGTATAAGTTCTAAAATTTTAATAGATTTTCTAAAACGATGCAATCCAATTTGTGCTAAGAAAACATCTTTTTTATCGATGCTTACTATAGCTTTATCATCTGCTTCTCTATCAAGTCTTAAGATATCGCCTTGTTTAAGTTCTAAAAATTCATGAACATTAATTAAGGTTTTTCCTAAAATTGCCTCATATACCACTTCAGCACGACCGATTAAAGTTTTAAGTTCTTTGTTGCGTGATTTTTTGGCTGAGGTTTCACCCATCATAATATCACGGTTTGCTAAACGGCTCAATATACTTTCTAAATGTACTACAGGATAGCAGATATTTACCATTCCGCTTGAATTTCCTATGATGATTTCCATTACCACCATGATAACAATCTCATTTTGAGATACGATTTGTACAACATTTGGACTTGATTCTTTAGCTTCTATACTAGGATAAATTTCAGTTACGGTAGCCCAGCTTTCTTTAAGTCTTTGCATAATGATACGCAAAATAGAATCAAGCAAATTAAGCTCAATATCCGTAAGCTCACGCGAAGCTTCATAGCTATCACCTTGTCCGCCCAAAAGTCTATCTATCATAGGAAAAGCTATGCTTGGATTGATTTCTAAAACACAGTTTCCATCTAAAGGTTTGATAGAAAAAACGTTAAAACTTGTTGGGCTTGGCAAAGACATTAAAAACTCTCCATAAGTCATCTGATCGACTGAATGAAGTTTAGTTTCAACAATACTTCTCATCATCGATGAAATTTGAGAGGCTAAATTTCTTGCTAATTTATCATGTATGCCTTTAATCGTCCTAAGTTGTTCTTTTGAAACTCTGTTGGGACGCTTAAAATCATATACAACGATATTTCTTTCATCTTTTTCATCTTTTGAATTTGAGGCTATGGGTGTGTCGGTGTTATCATCGACAACTTCAAGTAGAGCATCAATTTCTTCTTGGGAGAGTATCTCAGCCATTACACTAGCCTTTCTCTAAGTTTTTTAAGAAGTTTTTTGTGAATTTGTGAAATTCTGCTTTCACTGATTTGTAAAATTTCACTGATTTCTTTTAGGCTTAATTCTTCATAATAATAAAGCTGAATAATTAACTGATCGCGCTCTTTAAGATCATCTAGCACTTCGTGAATTTTTTCTAAAAGTTCTTCTTTTTCAATTTTTTCTAAAGTATTGTCTTCATTATAAAGTTCGATTTGCTCATCAATGGGCAGGGTATAGCTAATAGCATGAGCTGTTCTTACTTCTTTGATTTTTTCTACATCTAAATCAAGTTTTTTGGCTAGATACTCATCATCAGGTTCGCATTCATGTTCTAAAAAATATTCATCCATGATTGCATCAATATCTTTAATAATTTTACGATTATTTCGACTCATTACATCAAGACTTCTAAGATAATCAAGCATAGAGCCGTTAACTCTTTTTCTTGCAAAACCCCAGAAGTTATCATTTTGTTCTTTATCGTAACGGCGTGAAAGCTTTATCATTTCTTCAACGCCTATGCTAATAAGATCATTAACATCTATACTTGAAGGCAAGCGTTCTTTTAGTCTAAAAGCCATAGCACGCAGAGCTGGCATGTAAGAAAGCACAAGCTCATCTTGCTCTTTCTTTAGCATTTGTGCATAAGCTTTAGGCGGCTCTTTTAGCATTTCTTCGTCTTTCTTTGAATTCATTTTTCTTTAGCTCTTCTCTTTCTTCATTGAGCTTTTCTAAAATTATATCCATTTTCTTTTCACGAATAACTAAATCGTTGATAATATTATTGCTAGTTTTTTCATAATCGTGTTTATTAAAGATTCTGCCACTAATTTTCTTTACATCTATAAAATTCATAATAGCAATATGAACAAAAACATAAAACATAAAAGTAATAAAACAAGTAAAAATCAGTATATCAAAGGCTTCATCTATACTAATAATGCTAAATGCAAGTCCTATAAAAAATCCACAAACAGTGAAAAATGCTACGTAATTTTCTGGCCTCATAATCTCTTCTCTTTATTGCTAAAATCTTTCAATAATTTTTCTAAAAAAACTTGAAAAACTACGATTTGAAACATTATCAAGCACTTTCCGTTCCAATCTATATAAAAGCTTGGAAGCTAGGGCTTTAATCTCATCACTTGAGGCTGTGTTTTCATCGCTAAATAAAGTTCTTTTTTTAATACTACCACTTACATCTTTAGAAGCGCTTAAATGACCTAAGAATTCTAAATTTAAAGGATTTTTAATGTTTGCATCTGCAACTTTTTTAATATTTTCAAAAACTTTTAAAGCTTCATTTTCATTTTTTACAACATTAAAGAGCATTAGTAAATTTTCTTTTGTCTTAGAAGTTGTTTTTATGGTTGCATACGCATCAGTGATTGCTGCAGGATCAGGAACAGTTACTACTATAACTTCATCAGCCATTTCTAAAAAATTTAAAATATTTCCACCAATACCCGCACCTGTGTCGATAATAAGAAAATCAAGTTCATCTAAAATACTTGCTTGATTTAAAAATCTCTCATAAATATTTTTATCATTATATTTTAAAATCTCATCTCCACTTTCGCCTGGGATGAGCCATAAATTTGGCTTAACTTCTATTAAAATGTCTTCCAAGGAGCATTCTCCGCGTAAAACATGCAAGAGATTTTTTTGTATGCGTACATTTAAAATGACATCCAAATTTGCCAAGCCAATATCAGCATCAAAAAGCCCAACTTTATAGCCATTATTTGCTAAAACATTGGCTAGATTCGCACTAATCGTACTTTTTCCAACGCCACCTTTTCCACTTGTAATAGCTATAAAATGAGTGTTTTGGGATTTTTTGGTTCCATTTTGACTCATGAGATTGCGAAGTTTATTTGCTTGGTTATTCATTATTTTTTCCTTTGTTAAACCCTTCTAAAATACAATGAACTAGAAAATCACTATTGGCTACTTCTAAATCATCTGGCACTTCTTGTCCTATAGAGAAAAAGCTTAGAGGAATATTTGTTTCATAAACAAGAGAGAAGATATTTCCAAAAACCTTTGTTTCATCAAATTTAGTAATAATCAAAGTATCAATATTTAAGAATGAAAAATTTTTATAAATTTCCATTAAATCTTCATGTTTGGTGTTTGCAGAAACCACTAAATTTACATCAATTTCTGCATTTGAGTGCATTAAAAATTCTTTAGTTTTAGCAAGTTTGCTTTGATCGTATTGTGAATTTCCTATAGTATCAACTAAAATTACTTCGCAATTATTTAAGCTTTTTATCGCTTCATCTAAATCCTTTGGTTCTATGCTATCAATAATAGGAAGTTTCATCATTTTTGCATACTGAAAAAGTTGCTCAACCGCACCGATTCTATAAGTATCAAGCGTAATAATACCTGTTTTATAACGCTTATCTCCATAAGCATAGCGAAAAGCTAACTTAGCTAAGGTTGTTGTTTTTCCGACTCCTGTTGGGCCTACTAGCATCATGATTTTTTGTTTTTTTATATCGCTTTCAACACGACAAGGCAAGATATTTCTTAAAAGTGAGTGAAAATATCTTTGAACCGCATCTTTGTTGGTTTTCATAGCAGCTGGCATATTTTCTATAGTTGCTTTCATAATCGCTTCTAGATGATTTTCAAGCATTCCACTTTCTTTGGCTTGTTTATAAATACTTGCAAATTCAGGAGGTATCATAAGATTTTTTCTAGCTTCAGCTTTATCGTCCCACATCATATCTGCAAGAAGATCTATTTTATCATTAAGCTTGTTGATTTGTTTTTCAAATTGCTTTTCAAAATTTTCTATTTTTTTATTATAATTTGGATTAGGGGTGTAATTTTCTAAAGGTGTGTTTGTGACTTTAGAAATTTCATTGCTAACTTCACTTAGTTTTTCTTTGAAATCATCAAAGCCTAGAGTCTTATTTTGATGAGGGTTGATTTTGTTTTGCGGAAAATCTTGATAGGTTTTTTTAGTTAAGTCATTGTTTTTTACAGTGTTTAAATTTGTATTTAAGCGAGTGTTTGAGAAATCCAAGACTACATCTTCATCTTCTTGAGGGATTTGAGATCTAATTTTTTCTTCTGCAAGAGAGGTAGAAGATGGTTTTGGCGAGCTTTTTTTTGCAGGTAAAGATTTTCCTTGTTTTTTTAAGTGTTCTTCATAGTCGCTTTCTTCTATGGCTACCATAACCTCATAAAGCGCACTGCGATTTAAGGTTTTAGGACGAATTTGTTTATTTGTTATAATTAAAGCTTTATTTCCGTAATCTTCTTTTACTTTGGGTATAATTTGTTCTGTATCTTCAACAGTAAAAGTATGTATAAGTTGTCCCATTTATATTCCTTATATCATGCCTAAAGGCAAAATTACACTCACTCTTTCTTTAGCCCCTTTATGAGGCACCTCACACCACTTATCACGCTTGACTTTTTGTGAAAAGTATAAAAGATCTAAATCAAGCGTTCTAGGAGCGTTTTTGAAAGTTCTCTTGCGTTTAAATTTTACTTCATAGTAAAGTAAAACTTTCAAAAGTGCTCGTGCATGCAAATTAGTTTGTATCAACATAACAGCATTGGTAAAATCTTTTTGCTCTTTAAAACCAAAGGCTTCATTTATCAACATAGGAGATGTGGATAAAATTTTAAATCTTTTATCATCCATCATTACTCGAAAAAGCATATCAAATCTTTTTTTTTCGGGCTCTATATTGCTTCCTAAGCCTATAAGAGCTAAATATTTAAAAGATCGTATATTTTGACTAAAAAAAGGAAAAAAACGACTTTTTTCAAAGTGTTTTACTCCTTGAATTTTTAGCATTATTATTTATTCGTTTGTTGTGTTTGTTGCATTGCGCGCAAATTTTTTATTTGTTCGCAAATTTGAATTATACCCATTAAAGCCAAGTGATAGCCAAAAGGACCAAAACCAACAATAGTTCCAGAACATACAGGCGCTATAAGACTTTTTTGACGAAATTCTTCTCTGCGATAAACATTGCTAATATGTACTTCAATTGTAGGCAAAGCTACTGCTGCAATAGCATCGCGAATAGCTACTGAAGTATGAGTATAGCCTGCTGCATTGATAATAATTCCATCAACTGTTCCAAGGCATTCTTGAATTTTATCTACGATTTCACCTTCAAAATTACTTTGGAAAAAGTCAAGTTCTACATTATTTTGCGATGCTGCAAGTTTCATTTGCTCGTGAATTTCTTCCATTTTCATAGCACCATAAATTCCCACTTCTCTTACGCCAAGCATATTAACATTTGGGCCTTGGATAATCATTATTTTCATGGATTTAACCTTAAAAATTTATTTTTAACCTTTTATTATAACATTTTAAAAATAAATTTTTGCTACAATGTAATTTTTGAAAGGAAAATCGTGTTTATAGTTGCTGCAAGATATCTTTTTTTATGCGATGAAGATTTTACAATACTAGAAAATCAAGCCTTTGTTTTTGAAGATAAAATTTTAGAATTGGGTGAATTGGATAATTTAAAAAAAAAATATCCTAAGGCTAAAATCATCAAAACACCTAAAAATTCGGTTATTTTACCTGCTTTTATAAATCCTCACACACACTTAGAATTTAGTGCAAATTCAACAACTTTACATTTTGGAGAATTTTTAATTTGGCTTAAAAGTGTTATAAATTCTCGTTCCATATTAAATGCACAGGCCAAAGAAGAATTAATACTTCAAAGCATTAAAAAAATGCAAAAAAGTGGTATAGGCACTATAGGTGAAATTTCAAGTTTTGGGAGTGATTTAGATCCTTGCTTAAAGGCTAGTCACAAGGGTATGCGTATAGTATTTTTTAATGAAATTTTGGGTACAAATGAAAATCAAGTTGAAGATAAAAAACAAGAATTTTTAAAAAGATTTGAAAATTCTTTGAAATTTAAAAATGATTTTTTTATCCCGGCAATTTCGATTCATTCTCCTTATTCAACTCATCCTAGTTTGGCTTATTTTGCTCTTGATTTAGCTAAAAAGCAAAATTTACTAGCTAGTACGCATTTTTTAGAAAGTAAGGCTGAAAATATCTGGCTTAGAGAGTCTAAAGGGGGTTTTAAAAAATGGCTTGAAAATTTCACACTTCATCCTAAGCCTCTTTATACACCAAAGGATTTTGTTAAACTTTTTAAAGGAGTAAGGACTCTTTTTACGCATTGTGTTTATCTAAAAGAATATGAATGGTTAGATAAAAATTTACATTCTATTACACATTGTGCATTTTCAAATCGCCTTTTAAGTCAAAAAAGCTTAGATTTAAAAACGGCTTTAAAAAGTGGATTAAATATCCATTTAGGAACCGATGGACTTAGCTCAAATATTTCATTGTCTTTACTTGATGAAATGCGCGCGAATTTGCTTATACATAAGAATTTTGATTTATTAGAGTTAGCCTCTAAGCTTTTGCAAATGGTAACACTTTATCCTGCAAGGGCTTTAAATTTAAATTTAGGAGAGCTTAAAAAAGGTAAAATTGCTGATTTTAGCGTATTTGAGCTAGGAGAATGTGATAAAAAGCAAGCTCCTTTGCAGTTTATTTTAAATGCTAAGGAAGTGGATAAATTATTTATAAAAGGAAAAGAATGCAAATTTTAAAATCATTTTTTAAGGCTTTAGGATGTGGTATAAAATTTATCAATACTTATTTTAAAACCTTTGTTTTATTGTTGATTGTTATATGGATTTTAATGCCTAGTGCAAATTCAAGCTCTAATCTTGCAAATTTAGAACGCATTGATTTAAAGGGTGAAATTTTTGATAGCTCTGCGGTTTTGGAAAAAATTATCAATGCTAAAAATGATAGCAATATCAAAGGAGTGCTTTTTGTTATAGACTCTCCTGGTGGAGCTTTTGCTCCTAGTATGGAACTAGCTCTAGCTATAAAGGATTTAAAAATTAAAAAGCCTGTGCTTGTTTATGCAAGCGGAACTATGGCAAGTGGAAGTTATTTAGCAGGAGTTGGAGCAAATAAAATTTTAGCCAATCCGGCAAGTTTTATAGGCTCTATCGGTGTGATTATGCAAGGAGCTGATTTAAGTGGATTGGCTAATAAACTCGGTATTAAAGAACAAACTATTCAAGCGGGTGAATTTAAAAGTGCTGGAACTTTTGCAAGAGCTTGGAATGAGAATGAAAGAAATTTTTTACAGAGTTTAATTGATCAAAGTTATGATCTTTTTACAGGTTTTGTTGCCAAGGAAAGAGCATTAGATCTTAATAAAAAAGATCAATGGGCAAATGCAAGAGTGTTTTTAGCTGCCAAGGCTAAGGAGCTTGGTCTTATAGATGAGCTTAGTAATTATGAAAATGCTAAAAAGGAGCTTGAAAAACTTGCTAATGTTTCAAATCCTGTTTGGAAAGAAGAAGATAAGATTGATAAATTTCTTAACCGCCTAGAAGGACAAACATCAAGCTTGATAAGTAAAAGCTTAATCGAAATCGTTTATAAAACTAATAGCAGTTTTATAAGCGCTAGATAAAATATATAAATATTTTTATTTAATTTTTGTAATATTTTTATGCAATAATTATTTATATCTTAGATAAGGAGTAAAATAATGAAAAAAAATATTGTTTTTTTCGAAGTTAAAGGTGGGAGTGATAAAGGTGAAGATGGCTATAGAAAAGATACCATGCCTATGGTAAATGCCTTAAAAGCTAAGGGTTGGAATGCTGAGGTGATTTTTTTTGAAGTGGGTAAAAAAGATGAAATTTACAAATATGTGAAAGAAAATTTTGATGGTTATGTTTCTCGCATCAATCCTGGCAATCTTAAAGAAGAAAATGAGTATTTTGATATGTTAAGAAAACTTTGTGCCGATAAGCTTGTAGGCATGCCTCATCCTGATGCTATGATAGGTTATGGCGCTAAAGATGCACTTACAAAATTAGCAGATACTGATCTTGTTCCAAGCGATACTTATGCTTACTATGATATTAAGACTTTTAAAGAAAATTTTCCAAAAAGTTTGGCTAAAGGTGAAAGGGTTTTAAAACAAAATCGTGGCTCTACAGGAGAGGGAATTTGGCGTGTGAGTGTAGAGGGTAATGTTAGTGGAGATAGTTTGCCTTTAAACACAAAAATCAAATGCACAGAAGCTAAGGATAATCATGTAGAACATAGAGAGCTTGGGGAATTTATGGATTTTTGTGAGCAATATATCATAGGTGATAATGGTATGCTTGTGGATATGACTTTTTTACCGCGCATTAAAGAAGGTGAAATCAGACTTTTAATGCTTTATAACACCCCTGTAAATGTAGTGCATAAAAAACCAGCTGAAGATGCTGATGCTTTTTCTGCTACGCTTTTTAGTGGGGCAAAATATCGCTATGATAAGCCAGAAGATTGGAAAACTTTGGTGGATATGTTTTTAGGCGAGCTTCCTAAGGTAAGGGAAAAATTAGGCAATTACGACTTACCATTGATTTGGACGGCTGATTTTATTTTAGATACTGATGAAAAGGGCAATGATAAATATGTTTTAGGCGAGATTAATTGTTCTTGTGTAGGCTTTACTTCTCATTTAGAACTTGCTGATGAAGTAGCTTCAAATATTATTAATATTGTAAGTAAAACTAAGGCTTAGTCTTTAAGTTTAATGTCCATTTTATTATTGCAAAATGGACATTCTTTTTCTATTGTTTTTAAGTTTGAGCTATATTCTATCGAGAAAAAATTTTCACAAAATGAGCATTTTGTATCTTTGGTTAGTATAGGATAGGAATAGTCAAATTTATCCAAAATAAAATATTTTATTTTTTATCCATTAAATTTCCTTCTTTGTCTAACTTATACTTTATTTATTATTTTAACGCATAAATAGTTAATTAGAAATTTTCTGAATATTTTTTATAAAACTGTATGGCTTCTTTGCATTTTTTACATTTAAATTTTACGCCCTTAAGTTGAATTTTTTGATGAATTCCAAATGGTACATCATGCATTTGTTCTACGCATTCGCATGTATAAAGATAAACTGTATTTTCATCATCTTTTTCTTCTTTGACTTCTTCAAAGCTTACTTCCCCATCATCTTCAGAAGTTAAAGAAGATCTTCTGTATTGTTCAACTTTCACATCTTTATAGAGTATATGTTCTAAAAGCCATTTTTTAGAAACTGTGTAAAGCTTCTCTTTTAAATCATTAGTGGTTTTTATGTTTTGTATAAGATAAGACATATCACGAATGATATTTTATGCATGATTTTGTGTTCATTTAAATAAGGATAATGAATTTCTTGCATATAATCTTCTTCATTACTAAAATGTTCTTTCATATAGTTAAAAAGTTCTGTTAAAATTTCTTTGAGTTCTTCTCGTTTTACAAATTTATAAACAGCACTTTCAACCTTGCTTGCAAGTTCACAAAGTTTTTGGTGTTGAATGTCAATCATTGTGTTATGAATACTGTATTTTTCATTCCAAGTTGGAATTAGTTTATCTAAAAGCACCTTCTTTAATTTTTGTATTTAAAATTAATTTAATATATTTGAGTGAAATATTACATAATATTTTATTAAAATATTATTAATTAGAAATTATTTATTTTATTTATATTTGTATAATATAAAAAATATATATAATTAATATTAAAAATTAAGACTTACTGATTCTAGTATAGAATCAGTAAATAATAATATGTGCAATTTGTGGCCCATGAACACCAAAAACAGTGATAAGTTCTATATCTGCTGTTCTTGAAGGCCCTGCTATAAATAAGATATTAGTAGGTAAAATTTCATTTTCTTTTTTTACTAAATTTAAAGCTTCGCTAAGACTTTTAACAACATTTTCTTTTTTAAGTAATACTATGCAAAGTTTAGGTGCAAGGCTTAGCATTCTAGGTTGGGTTTTACTTGAAGGTATAAGTGCAACTCCGTGAGAGCTTACCCCTGCTCTTGCGTGAATGATGGAAAAATCACTATGAAAAACTTCAGATCTTAAATTTTCGATTTCTTTATCAAAGCAAATCTTTTTTTCTGCTTTGATTTGTTCTAAATTTAAATTTAAATCCGCTCCATAAATCATACTTTTAAAGCCATATTTTGCGACAATTTCATTGATTTTTTCTTCTAAGGTATCTTTTGTAGCATTTTCAACGATGTATTTGTTATCGCTCATTTTTTGCTTCATTTCTGTAAGCATATCTTGGGTTGTCTGGATATGTTCTACAGGATCTATACTTTCAATGCGTGTGAAAGTTGTTTCTTTGTAAGCTTTTTTAAGATGTTCTAAAATATTTGCTTTGCTTTTGCTTGAAATTTCATCGATTTTACTCATAGCTTACTCCTTCTAGTTTTTGCACTTCTTTATAAAGATCCATTTTAATTTGAGGTAATTCTTTAAAAGCGTACCATTTTTTAATCACAGGCAAAATGCTTGCGAAATTTTGTACCGTCCAGTTGAAATAATGTGCTTTTGAAAGTGAAAAACGCCATTTATCGCCATTGGTTGCGATATTTTTAAATTGTTTAAAAGCAAAGGCTTCTAGGGCATTGTGATGAACATTATTTGCTCCTAAAGGTGGATTTTTACCTTGTCCTATTTTATCACATCTTAATTTGCGAATAAGATCAGCCAAAGGAATTTGGACTGGACAAACTTCAGAACAACGCCCACAAAGTGAACAGAAATTCAAAATATCTCCTGTATGATCTATACCAAAAATATTAGGACTGATTACTTCTCCTATAGGTCCTGGATAAGTGGTTTGATAAGCATGTCCGCCGATTTGATCATAAACAGGGCAAAAATTCATACAAGCCCCGCATCGAATACAACGCAAAGCCTCATAATAATCCTCATGAGCTAACATTTTAGAGCGATTGTGATCAAATAAAATCACATGTACTTCTTTAGGACCATCTAAATCTCCATTTTTTCTAGGGCCTGTAATGATATTGTTATAAGTTGGTATAAATTGTCCTGTGGCTGAAGGAGTAAGTAAAGAAACCATAGTAGCTGCATCTTCAAAGCTTTCCATGACTTTTTCTATACCACAAAGTGCGATATGAATATCAGGTGCTGTAGTGCACATTCTACCATTTCCTTCATTTTCTATAAGCCAAAAAGCTCCTTCTCTTGACATGGCAAAATTGACCCCACTAAGTCCAAGTTTTAAGCCTTCAAAATCTTTTCTTAAATGTTCTCTAGCCACCGCATTTAAACTTTCGGGTTCATCGTTTTCTAAATTTGCTCCTAATTTTTCTTTGAAAATTTCTCCGATTTCATGGCGGTTTCTATGTATGGCAGGTACAACTATGTGTAAAGGGGGTTCTTCATTAAGCTGTAAAATAAGCTCTCCAAGATCGGTTTCTATAGCTTTTAAACCTTTTTTTTCTAGGTAGTGATTTAGGCCTATTTCTTCACTTGCCATAGACTTGCCTTTTAAAAGCTTGGTGATATTTTTTTCTTTCATGATTTCATAGACGATTTCACAGGCATCTTCATCACTACTTGCCCAATGCACCTTAATGCCATTTTTTGTAGCATTTTTTTCAAATTCTAAAAGTCTTTCTTCTAAGCTCATTAAGGCATTATTTTTAGCTTGCTTAGCTTTAGCTCTTAAGCCCTGCCAGTCTTTAAATCTAGCATCAATAACATTGAGTCTATTTTTTTGCAAAGTATGCATGGCAGTCATTAAATTTTCTTGCATTTGTTTGTCATTGAGTTTAATTTGAACGATTTGTTCGTGAGGAATTTTTTGACTCATAGTCTCTCTCCTTCTAAGCGTTTAAGTAAAAAGTCATATAAATGTATGCCTTTTATATCCAAACCCATTCTTTTCATTGTGCCATCTATATTTAAAAGACAACCTCCATCACCACTGATGAGATATTTTGCACCGCTATTTTGTATATCTTTGATTTTGCTTCTTACCATAGCATTTGAAATTTCAGGCTCTTTTACTGAAAAGGTTCCTCCAAAACCACAGCATTCTTCTTCGTATTGAAGTTCTACTAATTCTACGTTTTTTAGTTTTTTGATAAGATTTTTACTCGCTTGTATGCTTTTTTGCACTCTTAAAGCATGGCAATTAGAATGCCAAGTTACTTTTATAGGTGCACCTTTATCTTCATAATCTACTTTTAAAACTTCATCAAGGTATTGTGAAAGTTCTATCACTCTAGGGCTAAAAGTTTTTATTTTGGAAAATTCAGGTCTGTTTTTAAAAAGCTCTTTATAGTCATGACTCATCATACCCGCACAAGAACCACTGGGTACAACGATGGGATAATCTTTATCAAATAAATCTACATTATATAAAGCGATCTCACGACTTTCATCGAAATAACCTGAGTTAAAAGAAGGTTGGGCGCAACAGGTTTGATTTTTTTTGAAAATCACTTCAATACCCTCACGCCTTAAAAGTTTTATCGCATTTAAAACGCTTTGTTGCATAGCAGCACTTCCTAAGCATGTGGCGTAAAAATACACTTTTTTCATCATTTTTCTCCTTTTAGGATAATTTAGGATAAATATTCTAATCCTGTAAAAATAAAAGCAAAGTAAAATTTCTAACAAATATTCTAAAAACGAATATTTGTTGAAATAAAACTTAAATTTTTTAATTATTTCACTATAACTTCAGGGATGATTCCTTGTAAGAAAAAAGCTATAATGCAAGTCCAAATTCCTATTAAAATAATAAAAGCTACAGAATATTTTAATGTGAATTTGAAAAGATCAGATTCTTTTCCCACAAGTCCAACCGCTGCACAAGCTATAGCAATGCTTTGTGGACTGATCATCTTTCCAACAACCCCACCTACTGAATTAGCTGCTAAAAATAAAGCTTCGCTAATACCTAGTTTTTGAGCGCTTACTTGTTGCAAGGTTCCAAAAAGTAAATTAGCACTTGTATCAGAGCCTGTTAAAAATACCCCTATCCAGCCAATGATTGGTGAAAAGAAAGAAAAAGCATCACCTGTGTGTGCAAAAGCAAGTCCTAAAGTAGTGCTCATACCACTATTTTTAGAGATAAAAGCAAAGGCCACAACCAAACCTATGGTGATACAAGGTATAGCCATTTCTTTTAAGGTAACCCAAAAGCATTCTGCAGCATCTTCGGCTTTGATTTTTAAAATAGCTATAGTTAGAAAAGCGGCAAGTAAAATCGCTGTTCCTGCTTGAGCTACGGTTTTTCCATTGATTAAATCTACACCCAAGGCCAAAGATAAAGGCTTAGCTTCTCCTATGCCTGTGATAGAAGGGCTTAAAATTCCAGTTGTGATATTGCTAAATTGTAAAGTAATACTTGTATAGCTTAAAATTCCATCCTTATCAAAGAGGGCTTTAAACCAAGGTTGTGTCCAAATGATAATACAAACAATGAGTAAAATAAAAGGTGACCAAGCTTTTAAAATTTGATTAAAACTTAAGGTGTTATCTTGAGTGAAATTGCTTTCATTGTCAAATCTAAAAATATTTTTTGGTTTCCAAAATTTCAAAAATACAGTCGTAACTGCTAAAGAAACCACAGCTGAAATAATATCAGGTAATTCCGCTCCTAGGTGATTTGAGCTTAAAAATTGAGTAGTTGTAAAACTTAGCGCCGCAACTAAAATAGCTGGAAAAGTTTCTTTAATACCTTTAAATCCATCCATTAAAAAAACTATGAAAAAAGGTATAGTAAGGCTTAAAGGAACTAGCATTCTACCTACCATGGCAGAAACTGAATGCTGTTCTATGCCGACAAGATTTGCCATAGCAATAATAGGAATTCCCACCGCACCAAAAGCAACAGGAGCGGTATTTGCGATAAGACAAAGCCCTGCAGCTTGTAAAGGACGCAAGCCAAGTCCTACTAAAAGTGCAGCGGTTATAGCCACAGGGCCACCAAAACCTATAGCACCCTCTAAAAATGAACCAAAACAAAAACCTATTAAAATCACTTGAATTCTATGATCTGGAGTAATGCTCATCACGCTTTTTTTAATGATTTCAAAAGAACCTGACTTGATAGAAAGTTTGTAAAGAAAGATTGCCGCGATGATAATCCAAGCTATAGGCCACATACCATTTGTAAAGCCTTGAATAAAACTTGCACCCACTAAATTCCAAGGCATTTTATAGGCAAATAAAGCTACTAAAGTAGCAAGTATAACAGTTAAAAAACCTGCTTGATAGCCTTTAAGTTTTAAAACAACCAAACAAACTAAAAAACATAGTATAGGTAAAAATGCCACTAAAGCACTTAGCCAAATATTTGAAAAAGGGTCATAAATTTGTTGCCATGTTAAAATTTGTTCCAATTTTTCCTCCTTGATAATTATTATGTATAAATTTATTGTAACAAAAAATTACATTAAAATAAAAAAATTATAGAGCAAGGTAAATTACATTGTATTATTATTAATTATTTTGTGTATTTTAGTAATATCATAAATATTAAATAAATATAAAAATAGAACAAGATAAAAATCTTATTCTAAAGGGGTAGCAGCTGTTAAAGGTGGGGTTATAATCATTAGTTCATTTACTTCAGCAAAAAAAATAGGATCTAGGGTGCAAGGGGCTATTCCAAAGCGTTTTTGTATAGGAATATTTGGATTAAAAAAAGTTACTATACATTCATCAGATTCCAAAACTAAAGAACGAATTTGCACAGCTGAAGTTGTTGTTGGCATTATAGAAAATACAGTTTCTAATTTACCATCTTTTAGATCATCTTGACAAGATTTTGCTCCAAAGGTTCCATCTTCTAAGATGGCTAAACAAAGATCGCTTTCTTTTGGATTTGTAAATTGCACATAACCAAAAGGAAGTTCATCAGCTAATTTATCTTTTTGTTTTAACTCATCGCTTAAAACAATTTCTTTAATATTCCAATTTTGATCAATAGGATCTTTTGAGGTATCCCTAAAGGCGCTTAAAAAAATTCCCGTTTCTAAGCTTCTTATAGAAACCATTTCGGTAAAATCTTTCAAATCTCCAGTAGGAGTTGCAAAGGCTAAAGTTATAAACATAAAAAACAAAGTAATAATTTTTTTCATATTAAATGTCCTAAAATTTTCTAAAATTTACTGGAAAATGATCTGAAACTATATGAGATCTTAAACTTGCAAGCATTAAAATCGCAGCTAAAAGCGGTGGAGTATAGGTTTGTTGTCTATTTGAATTTCCTGTAATTGCATAATCAAGGGTCCCTCCGCTTGCTTGAGTTGCGCTAGTTGGAAAAACCACTCTAATTCTATTTGCTAATTCTCTATCCACTGTACTTGTTATAGTAGAAGGATCACGGTTAAAATCCCCTGCTATCATCCAGTTAACTTGAGGCATATTTGCAAAATGTGCATCTACAGCTGTGATAATTGCTCCTACATCTGTTCCTCCATTAGCTAAAGCATGGATATTGAAAAAAGCATCATTTCCATTGCGAATTCCTATAATGGGTCTTGAAACTGTAGTAGGTGGAGGTAAAACAATCACTTCTTCAGCTTGCATTCTTGAAACTATAGCTAAATTTACACGATTAGCTCCTACATCAACGCGAGAATAATAAATAAAAACCCTATCAGGCCTTGAAAGAGTTCCTAAATTCCACTCATATTCATCAATAGGTGTTCCACCTTGTTGCACATGGCGTCCTGTTGGAGTGGCTGTTCTTGGTAAAGTTCCTGCTTCTTGTATCATTAAGATATCTAAGGGGTTTGCTCCACTTACAAGTTGTCTTACACTAACACTCCATTTGCTTTCTGTGGCTGCGGATGAGCCTTGCAAATTCCAAGTGCCAACATTAAAATTTTCTAAATTTGCAAAAGCAAGGTTAAAAGATAAAAATAAACATATAATTTTTTTCATCGTACCTCTCCTTGGCGATATAAAGGTTTTGCGGTAAAAGGTGGAGTAGTTAAAAACCATTGTTGATCAAAATTATCTTTTTTTGCACACTCTACGGTAAAAATTTTAAAAACCTTGTGAAAATCACCATAAAGATTTGTAATAGGTGCTTGTATGCATTTTCCATTTCCTAAATTTTTAATTTGAACCGCTGTATTGCTCATAGGGATAAGTTTCCACATTTGTGCGTGATTGCTTGCATCACAAGGATAATGGACAATTCCATTACCATAAGCATTAAGACAAGTATTGGTTTTGGCATTTTTAATCATTGCAAAATCATTAGGATAAAGCAAAAGTTGCCAAACTCTAGCATCGCCAAATCCTTTGCTATCGATTAAAGTATAGCCCCAAATCCAATTTCCTTGTGCTAAAGCCCAAACCGTTAAAGCTGCTCCGCTAGGGCCTAAAATGGTTAAAAAATCAGAAACCGCAGGGCGATTTTCAAAAATTAAAACATCATTAAAAGCTTCGTCTTTAAAGCGAGGATTGATCCCATTTGCTGCATTATTGTTGGCACTATTGCTTGTTCTAGTTAAAGGTGGGGTAATAGGAGTAATAGGTACTAAATCAGCACCGCTAATTAAACTTGGAATTTCTTGATTGGTAGGAAAAGTAGGTTCAAGTCCTAGTTTTAAAGGATCAGTATCTTCAAATTCTCCAAATGAACGCCCCAAAGGATTTACATTTTCAAATTTAGAAGAACATGCATAAAGAAAAAAAGTCATAAAACAACATAAAATAAAAACTATAATTTTTTGCATTAAAAACCTTGATATGTATTTAAATTTTTAAGAAAATAATAACATAAATTTCATTATAATTTTCCGCTTTTTAAAAATGTTTTATTTTGTTGTTTTTAAAGGTAGAATTTATATGTATCTTAAACACTTATATTTTAGCATCTCTCAAATTTTTAATTTTTACAAAGAAGGTTTTAAAAATTTAACTCTTGGAAAGACCCTTTGGAAAATTATTTTTATCAAACTTTTTGTTATGTTTGTGATTTTAAAACTTTTTGTTTTTGATGTAAATTTTAATTCTATTTTTAAAAGCGACAAAGAAAAAAGCACTTTTGTACTCAAAAATCTTACACTCGAAGGAAAATAAATGAACGAACTTAGTAGCGTTGATTGGTCAAGAGCGCAGTTTGCTTTAACTGCACTTTATCATTTTTTGTTTGTGCCTTTAACCTTAGGCTTGTCTTTTATGATCGCTATCATGGAAACCATCTATGTAAAAACTAAAAATGAAAGATGGAAAAAAATCACCAAATTTTGGCTTTCATTATTTGCTATAAATTTTGCTATCGGTGTAGCTACAGGCATTATAATGGAATTTGAATTTGGAACAAACTGGGCAAATTATAGCTGGTTTGTGGGTGATATTTTTGGTGCACCTTTGGCGGTTGAAGGTATTATGGCATTTTTTTTAGAGGCTACTTTTTTTGCAGTTATGTTTTTTGGCTGGGATAAAGTAAGCAAGGGTTTTCACTTACTTTCAACTTGGTGTGTGGCTATAGGAAGTAATCTTTCTGCTTTTTGGATTTTAGTGGCAAATGGTTGGATGCAATATCCTGTAGGAATGAGCTTTAACCCTGACACAGCAAGAAATGAAATGCAAAGCTTTTTTGAAGTAGCACTTTCTCCTGTAGCTATTTCAAAATTTTTACATACCATAGGCAGTGGTTATGTAATTTCAGCTTTATTTGTAATGGGAATTTCAGCTTGGTTTATGTTAAAAGGACGCCATATTATCGAGGCTAAAAAAAGCTTAGTTGTAGGAGCTAGTTTTGGTTTGGTTTGTTCAATCTTTTTGTTTTTCAGCGGAGATGAAAGCGCTTACCGTGTAACTCAAACTCAACCTATGAAACTTGCAGCTATGGAAGGGGTTTATCAAGGTGAACATCGTGCAGGACTTGTACCTTTTGGAATTTTAAATCCTAAAAAAACCATAGATAATAACGAAAGTGTGTTTTTATTTGACATTACTATACCTTACGCTCTTTCTATATTAGGAAACCGTGATCCAAATTCTTTTGTTCCAGGAATTGAAGATTTGATCTATGGAAATGAAAGCAAAGGTATAGAACCTATGCAAAATCGTATCGATAGAGGAAAAATCGCTATACAAGCTCTAAAAGACTATAAACTTGCTAAAGAAAACAATGATACAATAGCTATGGCAAATCACAAATCCATTTTAGAAACTCATTTTAAAGATTTTGGTTATGGATATTTAGAAAAACCAAGCGATACTATTCCACCTGTGGCTTTAACTTTTTATAGCTTTCATATCATGGTTGCTTTAGGAAGTTTTTTCTTTTTACTTTTCATCGTTACGCTTTATCTTACCATGGCAAATGATATTGAGAAATTTAGAAAAGTACTTTGGGTGTGTTTGTTATCCATTCCATTGGGTTATATTGCCGCTGAAGCAGGTTGGATTGTTGCTGAAGTAGGCAGACAACCTTGGGCAATTCAAGACTTGCTTCCTGTACATATCGCAGCAACACAACTTGGAAAAGTCAATGTTCAAATTTCATTTTGGATTTTTGCAGTACTTTTTACAGCATTATTGATTGCAGAAGTTAAAATCATGCTTACTCAGATTAAAAAAGGTTTTGACGCACATGCAGGACATACTCCACTTATGGGCAAAGGAGAAAAATAATGTTTTTTGGTTTAGAACTTGAAGGTTTGCAAATTTATTGGTGGTTGATTTTAAGTTTACTTGGTGGACTTTTAGTTTTTATGTTTTTTGTTCAAGGTGGACAGACTTTAATCGATGAGCTTAGCAAGGATGAGCTTGAAAAAACTATGCTAGTTAATTCTTTAGGGCGTAAATGGGAGCTTGGTTTTACAACTCTCGTACTTTTTGGCGGAGCAGCTTTTGCAGCTTTTCCACTTTTTTATAGTACAAGTTTTGGCGGAGCTTATTGGGCTTGGCTTTGTATTTTATTTTGTTTTATTTTACAGGCTGTGGCTTATGAATATCGCAAAAAAGAAAATAATGTTTATGGCTCTAAAACCTATGAAATTTTTCTTAAAATTAATGGTTATTTAGGTGTGTTTTTAATCGGAGTTGCAGTAAGTAGTTTTTTTAGCGGTTCTGAATTTATCTTAAATGAGCATAATTTTGTTTCTTGGCAAAATCCTTTGCACGGCTTAGAACTTTTACTTAATCCTTTTAATTATCTCTTAGGCTTAGCTTTAGTATTTTTAGCAAGGCTTTTAGGCGCAGCGTATTTTATGAACAATATCAATGATGAGAATATCAAAATAAGAGCTATGAAAAAACTCATGATCAATAGTATTTTATTTTTACCTTTTTTCTTAGGTTTTTTAGCGTGGATTTTCTTAAAAGATGGTTTTAGTGTAGATACAAATGGAGTTGTAAGCATGAGTGCGAATTTATATTTATATAATTTCTTAAATCAAATGATTTTTGCTGTTTTGCTTGTTATTGGTGTGATTTTAGTGCTTTTAGGTATGGTTCAAGGAACAAAAGGTTGCTCTAAAGCTATTTTTACCCTAGGACTTGGAACGGTTTTAACAGTTTTTGCTTTATTATCAAGCATTGGTTTAGGTCAAAGTGCTTTTTACCCATCTTTAAGTGATTTACAAAGTTCTTTAACTTTAAAAAATGCAAGTTCAAGCTATTATACTCTAAGCGTCATGGCTTATGTATCTTTACTTGTACCTTTTGTTTTAGCTTATATTATCTATGTTTGGAATGCAATGGATAAAGTAAAAATCACACGCGAAGAAATCGCAAACGATGATCACGCATATTAAGGAGAAAAAATGTTACATGCTTTGTTTTTATTGGCTTGGCCTTTAGTAATTTATCTGAGCTATAAATTTATAATGCTAAATATCAATCAATTAGAAAAAGATAGCAAACTATAAAGCAAGATAAGATTTAAACCGATATAAGTATAAATCTTTTCAAAATATTGCAATTTGCCCATTTTTGGGTATCTTTTAATCATAAATCTTTTAAAGCTTCATTAGCAGCATCAAGGGCGTGAATAAGGCTTGTGTCAAAAATTTTGATATTTGTATCATTTTTGGATATTAATAAACCAATTTCAGTGCAAGCTAAAAGCACTCCTTTTGCCCCTTTTTCTTGTAGTTTTTTTATAATATTTAAATATTTTTCTTTAGAATCTTGCTTGATTTTACCTTTGCAAAGCTCATTAAAAATAATATCATTAACGATTTTTATATCTTCATCACTAGGAGTAATAACGCTAATATTTTCTTCAATCAGCATTTTTTTATAAAAATCCTGAGTCATTGTGTATTTAGTACCCAATAAACCAATTTTTTGTATGTTTTCTTGTTTTAAAGCCTTAGCAGAGCTTTTTGCAATATGCAAAATAGGGATATTTATATTTTGTTGAATTTCATTAAAAACCTTATGCATAGTATTAGTTGCAATTATTATAAAATTAGCCCCTGCAAGTTCTAATTTTTTAGCACATTGAGTCAAAATTTGTGCAGCTTCTTGCCATTTATCTTGGCTTTGTAAATTTTCTATTTCTTCAAAATTAACACTGTAAAGTAAAATTTTTGCAGAATTTAAAGATTTTAATTTATCATTTATAGCTTGATTTATTGTTTTATAATAAGTAATAGTGCTTTCAAAACTCATTCCGCCTATAATACCAATGGTTTTCATTTTTCTCCTTAAGAATTAATTTTTGAGTTATTTTATTACAATATATTTCATAGAAATATGATTTATTTTTAAATAAATAAATATATTTTAATATTTTTATTAAAATTTAAAATAATTTTTTAAACTATTTTCCAATCTATAGGAATTTTACCAACTTTTTTTAAAAATTCATTAGCCTTTGAAAAATGCTTACAACCTAAAAATCCTGTTCTAGCTAAAGGGCTTGGGTGGGCTGCTTTTAAAATCAAATGCTTAGTATTATCAATCAAAATCTCCTTGCTTTTTGCGTAATTTCCCCAAAGCATAAAAACAAGTCCTGATTTTTCATTACTTAATTTATGTATTATAGCATCACTAAATTCTTGCCAACCCCACGAACTATGACTAGCTGCTTTATTTGCTTCAACGCTAAGAATAGAATTTAAGAGCAAAACTCCTTGTTTTGCCCAAGAGCTTAAATCTCCGCTTTTTGCTGGAGTGATGTTTAAATCATTTTGCAATTCTTTAAAAATATTATTAAGACTTGGTGGGATTTTTACATTTTTTGGAACCGAAAAACTAAGCCCCATTGCTTGATTTGGTTGATGATAAGGATCTTGTCCTAGGATAATAATTTTAATTTCTTTTAAAGGACATAAATTAAAAGCATTAAAGATTAAATTTGCAGGTGGATAAATAATTATATTTTGATTAATCGCATTTAGGTATTGTTTTTTGATTTCTAGAAAATATTTTTTTTGAAATTCGTCTCTTAAAAATTCTTTCCAGTCATCATTTATTTTAATCTTATCTATGTTTATTGTAATTTCTTCCATATTATCCCTAATTATTTAAATTATTAAAAATTTTATTCTAACAAAAAAGCTTGCAAAAATATATTAATTTTTTTTGAAGTAAATAAAATTTTTTATATTAATAAAAATTAAATATAAAGACATAATAGGATATAAAAATACTTAATTTATTGTATTTGAAAGTAGTTTTCTTATTAACCAATTATTAACTAAAAATGCAATATCATTATTTTATGATTTAAATCAAAAATTTTTGATTTTAAATTAAAATACTTTTATGAAAGGTTCAAAATGGGAACAAGAAAAGAACATGATTTTATTGGGGAATTAGAAATCTCTGATGAGGTTTATTATGGAGTGCAAACTTTTAGAGCTGTTGAAAATTTTGATATTTCTCATGATAGATTAAAAGATTTTCCTCGCTTTGTTAGAGCTTTGGCTAGAGTAAAAAAAGCTGCAGCTATGGCAAATCATGAATTAGGTCTTTTGGATAAAAATATCCAAGATGCGATTATTAAAGCGTGCGATAAAATTTTAGAAGGCGGGTATTATGATCAATTTGTAGTAGATATGATCCAAGGAGGTGCTGGAACAAGTACAAATATGAATGCTAATGAAGTTATAGCAAACATAGGACTTGAACTTATGGGTCATAAAAAAGGTGAATACCAATATCTTCATCCAAATGATCATGTTAATTTAAGTCAAAGTACTAATGATGCTTATCCTACAGCTTTACACCTTGCCTTGCATGATTATTTAAGCGATTTGGCAAAAGCTATGGAACATCTAAAAAAAGCTTATGAGAGAAAAGCTGAAGAATTTAAAGATGTTCTTAAAATGGGTAGAACCCAACTGCAAGATGCTGTACCTATGACTTTAGGTCGTGAATTTAAAACTTTTGCCGTAATGATAGGTGAAGATATACAAAGAGTATTAGAAGCTAGAAAATTGATTTTAGAGATCAATTTGGGTGGAACTGCTATTGGAACGGGAATTAATTCTCATCCTGATTATCCGAAGGTTGTAGAAAGAAAAATAAGAGAAGTGACAGGTTTTGAATATACTGTGGCTGAGGATTTGATCGAGGCGACTCAAGATACGGGAGCTTATGTACAAATTTCAGGTGTTTTAAAACGTGTTGCAACAAAACTTTCTAAAGTATGTAATGACTTAAGACTTTTAAGCAGTGGTCCAAAATGTGGTCTTAATGAGATTAATCTTCCAAAAATGCAACCAGGTAGTTCTATCATGCCAGGTAAGGTAAATCCTGTTATTCCTGAAGTAGTTAATCAAGTTTGTTATTTTGTTATTGGAGCAGATGTAACTGTAACTTTTGCTTGTGAGGGTGGACAATTACAACTTAATGTTTTTGAACCAGTTGCAGCGTATAGTTTATTTAATTCTATTGTAATGCTAGAAAAAGCAATGTATACTTTAGCTGATAAATGTATAGATGGTATTACTGCAAATGAAAAAATTTGTTCAGACTTCGTCTATAATTCAGTAGGTATAGTAACAGCTTTAAATCCTTATATTGGCTATGAAAATTCAGCTTCTATAGCTAAAGAGGCAATGAACACTGGAAAAAGAGTGGCTGATATTGCGCTTGAAAGAGGGCTTTTAAGTAAAGAACAAATTGATGAAATTTTAACTCCATCAAATATGCTAAATCCTCACATGGAAGCTAAAAAATAGCATTTTAGGATTTAATATGGATATAATGATAATTTTGCAAGTAATCGTCCTTCTTGGGGCGATTTTTATCGGTATTCGCCTAGGCGGTATTGCTATAGGTTATGCTGGAGGATTAGGTGTAGTTATACTAGGACTTGTTTTAGGTATGAAACCTGGTAATATTCCTTGGGATGTTATTTTAATTATTGCTGCAGCTATTGCAGCAATTTCTGCTATGCAACAAGCAGGTGGACTTGATTATATGGTAAGGGTGACAGAAAAAATTTTAAGATCAAGCCCTAAATTTATAAATTATTTAGCTCCAGCTTGTGGGTGGTTGCTTACAATCTTAGCAGGAACAGGAAATGCAGTATTTTCTTTAATGCCTGTTGTAGTTGATGTTGCAAAATCTCAAAATATAAAACCTAGTGTTCCACTTTCATTAATGGTTGTTTCTTCGCAAATTGGAATCACTGCTTCTCCTGTGAGTGCAGCTGTGGTTTATATGAGCGGCGTTTTAGAGCCACTTGGATGGAATTATCCAACTTTAATTGGAATTTGGATCAGTACAACTTTTATAGCTTGTATGCTTACAGCTTTTATAGTGAGTTTAATCACTCCTATGGATTTAAGCAAAGATAGCGTTTATCAAGAACGTTTAAAAGCAGGACTTGTTAAAGATGCAGGAGCTATTTTACATGGTGAAGATAAACCAGGTGCTAAACTTTCAGTAGGAATTTTCTTGATCACTGTTTTGGCAGTTGTGCTTTATGCAACCGCAATTTCAAGCAATATTAAATGGATTGATCCTGTTGTGGTTCCAAGAGATGCAGCTATTATGAGCTTTTTACTTACTGCAGCAACTTTGATCACTTGGCTTTGTAAAGTTGAACCAGGTAAAATTCTTGATACCAGTGTATTTAAAAGTGGTATGACTGCTTGTGTTTGCGTTTTTGGTGTAGCATGGCTTGGAAATACTTTTGTTGCAGGACACGAAGCTTCTATTAAAGAAGTAGCAGGCGACTGGGTTAAACAAACCCCTGCTATGTTAGCAGTTGCATTTTTCTTTGCAAGTATGCTTTTATATTCTCAAGCAGCAACCGCAAAGGCCATTGTACCTGTAATTATCACCGCTTTAGGAATTTCAGCAGCAAATCCGCATGATTCTTATATGCTTGTAGCTTGTTTTGCAGCAGTTTCGGCACTTTTTGTGCTTCCAACTTATCCAACCTTACTTGGTGCTGTGCAAATGGATGATACAGGAACGACTAGAATTGGTAAATTTATATTTAATCACTCTTTCTTTATACCAGGAGTTTTAGCTATTGCAATTGCTGTAGCATTAGGCTTTGTATTAGCTCCTATGCTTATTTAAATCAAACCCTAGGTTTTTCTCTCCTAGGGTTAAAATTTTTTCATTAGTTTTTAAGTATATACTACGCTATAATATTCATTTTTAATTTTCTTTAAGAAAGGAATTTAATGAAGATAAAAGTTGGGTTGATTTTTTCAGGTATTGTTTGCCTTTTTTTAACAGCTTGTGTTAATCAGGTTAAACAAAATACAACATTTGAAAATGCTCTAACACAAAAATATTGTGGTGATGATTTTTTCAATCAAAATTTAGAAAAAATTAAAAAAAATGATGATGTCATTTATACAGGATTAAATGCAGGTTTGATTGCTAGAAATTGTGGTGATTTTAACAAAAGTAATGTATTTTTTGATGCTGCGGAAGAATCTTATAAATATGATGTGGATTTAGAAAATGTAGGCTCTAAAGCAGCTAAATTTGTTGGTACAACCTTGCTTAATGATACTATAGTTGATTATGATGGTTCTTTATATGAAAGAATTATGGTTAATATATATAAAGCTCTAAACTATATGGAAGAAGATGATTATGAAAATGCAAGAGTTGAGTTTAATCGTGCTTTAATGCGTCAAGATAAGGCAAAAGAATATTTTGCTAAAGAAATTGAGAAAAATCGTGCTGATTTAGATAAGGCAAAAGAAGATAAAAATTATGATAAAAATATGAATGAAAACTCAAAAGTTATAGAAGCACAATACGATAACTTGTTTAAAGAGTTTGATACAACAAAAAATTTCATAAATCCTTATGCGACTTATCTTGCTTCAATATTTTTCTTTATGGATAAAGATTATAGAAAAGCTACAGATTTATTTAGAGAAGTAGCTATTATTTATCCAAAAAATAAAACTATCAAAAAAGAGGCTAAAATTTTTAAAGAATATGCCACAAAAATAAAAGTCAAAAAAGCTAAAAAATATGTTTTTGTAGTTTATGAAAATGGATTTGGTGTAGTTAAGGATGAATTTGCTTTAACCTTACCTTTTATAGTGGATAAAAAAATTATTAGCACAAATATTGCTTTACAAACCTTGAAAAAAAGGGAAGCTTCTTTTGCAAATTTAAATATAAATGGTCAAAATACAAATGATTTTGTAGATTTAGACAATATTGTTGCTACTGAATTTAAAATAAATATGCCTGCAATGATTGCTAAAGCCTTAGCTCAAACTATAATTAAAACCACTTTAAATGTAGCTGTTGCAAATAATGACTCTACAGGTGGATGGCTAAGTCTTGCAACAGCAGTAGCAACTGCTGCAACCAACAAAGCTGATGTGCGTTCTTGGAGAGGTTTACCAAAAAGTATTGCCATGGCAACAATAGAAAACGACGGAAATTTAGAAATCAAAGATCCACAAGGCAATATTTTGTTTCAAAAATCATTGGATAAAAATAAAAATGCTCTTGTGATAGTGCGTTCTTTTGCTCCGTATTTACCTGCAAGTGTTGCTATCATGGAAAAATAAGGCTAAAAGATGAAAAAAATTATTTTATTTATTTTAATGTTTTTACTTAGTGCTTGTGCACCAAGTTATCAAATAAATTCAAATCAAAATACTGTAATTTTAGGTTCAAATTTACCAAAAAGTTTAGTAAAACAATTTCAAAAGCGTATAAATAGCAATGGTTATTTAGAATTTGAAGTGATTTTACGCAGTACTTTTGCTAAAGATGTAATTTATAAAGTGGATTGGTTAGATAAAGATGGTTTTGTGCTAAGAGATGTTTTAAATGAGGACTATCAAGCCCTTAGAATTCCAGCAGGACAAGAGGTGATTCTTCGTAAACTTGCATCTGATATAAGAACGAAGGATTTTAGATTAGAAATTAAAGCAAAAAATTAATCTCATTTTAGGAAGGATAAATCATGAAAAAAACAAAAATTTTAGGAACAGCTCTTATTGGAGCTTTGCTTTTTAGTGGTTGTGCGCAAACAGCTTATACAGATGGAAAGGCAAGTCAGGTGAAAAAAGGGGATGCTTTAACCTTGGGTCTTGATAGACAAGATTTTGAAAGTGCAGCTGAAACTATGATAAATAGTATGTTAAGCGATCCTGCTTTTGCAAATATTAAACCAGGTACAAGAAAGGTTATTGCTATTGGTAGGGTTGTGAATGATACCCCGCAAAGAATCGATACTGAAAAACTCACCGCAAAAATCACTTCTGCATTAAGAAAATCAGGTAAATTTGTTCTAACTTCAGCAGTTGCTGCAGGCGGAGCACTTGATAGCATGAGTGAAGATGTAAGAGAATTAAGAGATAATGATGAGTTTAATCAAAAAACCATAGCAAAAAAAGGGACATTGGTATCGCCTGATTTTTCTCTTGCGGGTAAAATTAGACAAGATAATGTAAAACTTAGCAATGGTAAAACTCAAGTAGAATACTTTTTCTTACTAAGACTTACTGATTTAACATCAGGTTTAGTTTATTGGGAAGATGAACAAACTATCGATAAAACCGGTTCTAGTAAAACAGTTACTTGGTAAAATAAAAATTAATTTATGAATAAAATTTTTAGCTCAAGTGTTTAGCTTGAGCTTTTTTTATGATTTTTAAAAGGATATGAAATGAAAAAAATATTATTTATCGGCTCTTTAGTTATGGCAAGTTTACTTTATGCACAAGGTTCCCAGCCTGTAGAAATTACACAACAAGATATAAATACTCAAAATGAAATGTCTGATGCAAGTACTAAGGATATTACCCCAAAATCAATTGAAGATTTTTTTGAAGAATTTGCGGATAATTTCGGTATAGAATATGGTATAACCAAAGATGGAAAAACTTTTTATACAGGAAAAAGTACTGTTGCTGTAAATGATACTGATCCACAATTTGCACAAGCTTTACAAAATGCTTATCAAAAAGCAATGTTAAATTTGCAAAGTGAATTTATAAGAGATGTTTTTGGAAGAATTGCTACAAGCAGGATTCAAAATTATGAAGCAGATAATTCTACTAATGCTAAGGAATTTGATGAATTGCCAAAAGGTGATAAGGTTGATCAAATTTTAAATAAACTTACACAATTAGCTGGTGCTCAGCTTGATAAGGCATTAAAAGATTTAGGTATAGATACAAATTCTTTAAGCGAAGATAGAAAAAAGACTTTATTAAAGCAAGAATTTCTTAATAAAACTATGACAAATGCCATAGGTTCTATGAGTGGACTTGTTCCTGTGCAAACTATAGTTACACAAAGAAGAGGTGAGTATGATGTAGGTGTTATTGCTGTTATTTCCAATAAAACTCGCCAATTAGCAAAAGATATGGCACTAGCAAGACAGAGTGCTATTAAGGGTAAAGGCAAGGCAATAAGTGAGTATCTGCCAAAAGATACAAAAGGCTTTTTAAATGAATATGGAATTCGCTTAGTTTATGATGAAAATGGTGCGCCTATTATTTTAAGTTATGGAAACTGGGGTTATGTAGCAGATCCTAGCAATGCTAAAAAAACAAATATTTTAGAAGATAGAGCCAAAGAAACAGCACTTACTATGGCTGATGCTGCTATTATAGAGTTTATTAATACAAATTTAAGTCTTAAAGATGAAAGAACAACTGGTGATACTTACGAGGAAATCATCAAACAAAGTATTAATGTTAATGATAGTTCCACTCAAGAACAAACTCAAAACATAACAAATATTATTGATAAAGTAAATAGTAAAATAAAAGCAAGCGCAAGCGGTAAAATTCGTGGTATTCGTACTCTTAAAAAATGGAGCTATACAAGTGAAAATGGTATTGAACATGTAGGAGCTGTGAGATTTTATTCTTATGAAAATTTAGCTAACACAAATGAGGCTTTAAATTCAAAGTCAAATGCAACAAAAAATGAAGCTAAAAAATCTTCTAGCATACAAAGAAGCTCTAATGTTGTAAATAGTATGGATGATTTTTAAAGGTAAAAGATGAAAATAATTAAAATTCTTTTTTTAGGATTATTTTTAAGCCTAAGTCTTAATGCTAAAGTTGTGACTACAACTTCAACAAAATCAAGCACAGGCGAAGGCACAGGCTTGACTAGGGAAGATGCGATAAACAATGCCATTATAGAAGCTATAGGAAAAATGAGTGGAGTAAGCATCAATTCTCTTAAGAAATCTAACACTAGCGTTTCAACTGATAATTCAGGTTCAAATATACAAGATAATTACAGCGAGCAAATTTCAAAAGCCACCAAAGGTAGAGCTGATACTTATGAAATCAATAGTGTTGAACAAGATGCAAATGGTAAATATACAGCCAATGTAACGATTTTTAAAACCACAACAACAAAAAAGTATCAAGTTCCAGGTTTAAGCGCAGATAATAGAAGAAGTATTACTGTTTTTGATTCTACTCCAGATGCTGCAAAAAGAGGTATAGGCTCAGCTTTGCAACAAAAAATCATTTCTGATTTATTGCAAAGTCGTAAATTTAATGTTTTAGACCGTGATTCTAGTGGCTATTATGAAATGGAAAAAGCTTTAATCAAAAGTGGCGACGCAGCTAGCGATGAAGTTTATAAACTTAAAAATATGTTAGCAACAGATTATATTTTATTGTTTTCTATTTCAGGACTTGAAGGTAAACAAAAAACAAGCAATTTAACAGGAAAAAGCAAAACTGAAATTGAAGTTATCGTAGATTATCGTGTGCTTTTATTTGCTACAAGACAAATTAAATTTTCTAATACTTTAAGCATGAAAGTCAATCTTAAAGACAATAGTCTTAGTGCCAATGAAACCGCACTCAAACAAATTGCAAATCGTATAGCAGGAGATATTTTAAACGCAATTTATCCTTTGAAAGTTGCAAGTGTTGAAAACAATGAAGTAATATTTTCTCAAAGCTTAAATCAAGGTGATGTTTATGAATGTTTTGCTCTTGGGAAGGTTATAAAAGATACTTATACAAAAGAAAATACAGGAAGAGTAGAAAGCAAAACAGGAAGTATTGAAATCACTCGCACAAGCCCTAAATTTTCTTATGCAAAAATCACAGAAGGTAGTGTAAAAGTGGGCGATATTTGCAGACCTTTAAGTAATACTGGTAGTGGAAATGGCTACACTATAGGTCGTGATGCAAATTATCAAACCCAAGAAGGCGGCGGAGTAAATCTAGGCTTTTAAATTTTTAGAGTTTGATTTTTCTCAAACTCTAAACTCTTTCTTAAATTCATCAAAAATTAAAGAAAAATTTTGTAAAATCGAAATTTTATTAAACCACTAAAGCTTTTAAATCCGTTATTACGGTGCTTTATGGTACTACCAATTTATAAGGAAAAGCAATGTATGCTATTATCAAACACAGCGGAAAGCAATACAAAGTAAGTGTTGGCGATGAGCTAAAACTAGATCACTTTGAAGCTGAAAGCAAAGCAAGTATTGAAGTAAGCGAAGTTCTTGCTATCAATGATAAAGAATTAAAGGTAGGTGCGCCTTTCGTAGCAGGTGCAAAAGTTGTTTTGGAAGTGATCAATCACGGAAAAGATAAAAAAGTTGTGATTTACAAAAAAAGACGCAGAAAAGATTCTAAACTCAAACGCGGTTTTAGAAGACAATTTACTCGCGTTGTAGTAAAAGATATCAAAGCTTAAGGAGTAAAGAATGGCACACAAGAAAGGTCAAGGTTCAACTCAAAATAACCGCGATTCCATAGGTCGTCGTTTAGGTGTTAAAAAATTTGGTGGCGAGTTTGTTAGAGCTGGAAATATCATCATCCGCCAAAGAGGAACTGCAACTCATGCAGGTAACAATGTAGGCATGGGAAAAGATCATACTATCTTTGCTCTAATTGATGGTTTTGTAAAATTCGAAAGAAAAGACAAAGATAGAAAAAAAGTTTCTGTATATCCTGCATAAGTTTTTAGGACGCTTTTTAGCGTCTTGAAAACTTTAAATTTATAAATTTAACTTCTTTTATTTACTCAAATTTAGCTTTATAAATTTAAAGTCAAAGGCAATTAAATGTTTATTGATAGTGTTAAAATTACTTTAGCTTCAGGCGATGGTGGCAAAGGTGCTGTAAGTTTTCGCCGTGAAAAACATGTTCCACTTGGTGGCCCTGATGGAGGAGATGGTGGAAATGGTGGTGATATTATTTTCGTATGTGATAATAATACCCACACTCTTGTAAATTTCAAAGGCAAAAGAGAATTACGCGCGCAAAATGGTGCTGGTGGAATGGGACGCAATAAAAATGGCAAAAAGGGTGAAAATTTAGAACTTATAGTGCCCGAAGGAACGCAAGTTATCGATGCACAAACCAATGAAATTTTACTTGATCTTACCGAAGAAGGACAAAGAGAGCTTTTTTTAAAAGGTGGAAAAGGTGGACTTGGCAACACCCATTTTAAACACGCCACCAATCAACGCCCCGATTACGCACAACCTGGTATAAAAGGAGAAAGTCGCTTAGTCAGACTTGAACTTAAACTTATTGCCGATGTAGGGCTTGTGGGCTTTCCAAATGTGGGAAAATCTACTCTTATAAGCGTTGTTTCAAATGCAAAACCTGAAATTGCAAATTATGAATTTACCACCCTTACTCCAAAACTTGGACTTGTAGATGTAAATGAGTATAATTCCTTTGTTATGGCTGATATTCCAGGGATTATCGAAGGAGCAAGTGGGGGTAAAGGCTTAGGACTTGCCTTTTTAAAGCACATAGAAAGAACGAGCTTTTTACTTTTCGTGCTAGATCCTATGAGGCAAATGCCTTTAAAAGAACAATTTATAGTACTAAGAAAAGAACTTGAAAAATTTTCCAATGAACTTTTTGGGCGTAAATTTGGCATCATGATTTCAAAAAGTGATAGTGTTCGTTTAGGAGAGGAATTTGCCGAGCAAATTGCTTTAAACATTAATGAGTTAGACAATTATCTCAAAGAAATAAATAATCCACAAAGCTTTTTAATCAAAGTCTCAAGCCTTGAAAAAACAGGACTTAAAGAACTTAAATTCATGCTTTTAGAAGAAATTAAAACTTTAAGAAATAACAAAAAAAATTTTAACAATCTAGGAAGTGTTTTATATTAAAAATTTCAAACACTCCCTATTTTTTCAAAAATAACTAGTTTATATGAAATTTTGGCTAAAATTATAAAAATTTTTCAAGGAATAAGCATGAAAAGAATAGTTGTTAAAGTGGGTTCTCATGTGATTAGCGAAGAAAACACTTTAAGTTTTGAGCGTCTTAAAAATTTAGTCGCATTTTTAGCTAAACTCATGGAAAAATATGAAGTGATTTTAGTAACTTCAGCGGCTATTTCAGCAGGACACACCAAACTAGATATCGATAGAAAAAACCTCATTAATAAACAAGTTTTAGCCGCTATTGGACAACCTTTTTTAATCAGTGTTTATAACGAGCTTTTAGCCAAATTTAATAAACTAGGTGGACAAATTTTACTTACAGGTAAGGATTTTGACTCTAGAAAAGCTACCAAACACGCAAAAAATGCTATCGATATGATGATAAATTTAGGAATTTTGCCTATTATCAATGAAAATGACGCTACAGCTATAGAAGAAATTGTCTTTGGTGATAATGACAGCTTAAGTGCTTATGCTACGCATTTTTTTGATGCGGATTTGCTTGTGATTTTAAGCGATATTGATGGGTTTTATGATAAAAATCCTAGTGAATTTAGTGATGCAAAGCGTTTAGAAAAAATCACTCATATTAAAGAAGAATGGCTACAAGCAACCATAAAAACAGGTAGTGAGCACGGAACGGGTGGTATAGTAACCAAACTTAAGGCAGCTAAATTTTTACTTGAACACAATAAAAAAATGTTTTTAGCAAGTGGCTTTGATTTAAGTGTGGCAAAGACATTTTTATTAGAAGATAAACAAATAGGTGGAACTTTGTTTGAGTGATTAATTTATTAAATTCTCTTTTAAAATCAAATAAGTTATAATTAAAACTTTTAATTTCACACAAAGCGAAAAAATGAAAAAAATTATTTTTATGGGTACTCCATCTTATGCAACTTGTATTTTAAAAGCACTAGTAGAAAATGAAAATTTTAAACTCGTAGCACTTTTTACCCAGCCTGATAAAGCCGTAGGTAGAAAGCAAATTTTAACTCCAAGTGATACTAAGGCTTTTTTAAGTCAAAATTATCCTAGTATTCCTATTTTTACTCCAAGTTCTTTAAAAGATGAAAATATTATAAGAGAGATTAAGGATTTAAATCCTGATTTTATTGTGGTTGCTGCCTATGGAAAAATTTTACCTAAAGCCATTTTGGATTTAGTACCTTGTGTGAATTTGCACGCTTCTTTACTTCCAAAATACCGTGGTGCCAGTCCGATTCAAAGTGCGATTTTAAATAAAGATGAAAAAAGTGGAGTTTGCACCATGCTGATGGAAGAAGGGCTTGATACAGGTGCTATACTTGAAAGCTTAGAGTGTGATATAAAAGATAAAAATTCAAGTGAAGTTTTTGAACTTTTAGCAAATTTGGCCGCTAAGCTCATCCTCACCACTCTTTTAAATTTTGATAAAATTACCCCTAAAAAACAAGAGGAAAGTCTAGCAACGCTTTGTAGAAAAATCAAAAAAGAAGATGGGCTTATAAATTTGCAAAATGCAAGAGAACTTTATCAAAAATATCTAGCTTTTACCCCTTGGCCTGGAGTTTTCTTGGAAAATGGACTTAAATTCTTAGAACTTGAACTTGTGGATGAATTAAAACAAAATGCTAGGATGGGTGAAATTTTAGAATTAGAAAAAGAAAGTTTTTTGCTTGCTTGCAAACAAGGAGTTTTGCGTATTAAAAAACTTCAAGAAAGTGGAAAAAAAGCTCTTGATGGTAGGACTTATTTAAATGGAAAAAGGCTTAAAAGTGAAGATAGTTTGTGTTGAAAGTATAGACTCAACTCATCTTTTTTTATGCGAGCAAATACGCAATGGAAAGATTGATGGAAATTTTGCTATTTATGCTTTAGAACAAACAAATGGAGTTGGAAGTAGGGAAAATTCTTGGCAAAGCTCTAAAGGAAATTTACATCTTTCTTTTTGTATTAAAGAAGAAGATTTGCCAAAAGATTTACCTTTGGCTTCTGTAAGTATTTATTTTGCTTATTTACTTAAAGAACTTTTACAAGAAAAAGGTTCTAAAATTTGGCTTAAATGGCCTAACGATCTATATTTAGATGATAAAAAAGCTGGAGGGGTTATAAGTGCTAAAATTTCAAATTTTATCATAGGCGGTATGGGTTTAAATCTGAAATTTTCACCCCAAAATACAGCTTTATGCGATATAGAAATTTTGCTTAAAGATTTAGTGAGTGAGTTTTTGCAAAAAGTAGAAAAAAAAATTTTATGGAAGAATATTTTTAGCAAGTATATGTTAGAATTTGAAAAATCAAGAAAATTTAGCGTCCATCATGAAGGTAAAGTTTTTTCACTTGAAAATTCTTTTTTGTATGAAGATGGTTCAATTTTACTAGGTGATAAAAGGGTGTATAGTTTAAGATGAGCGAAATTATTACAATAGCAAATCAAAAAGGTGGAGTAGGAAAGACTACAACAGCAGTAAATTTAGCCGCTTCTTTAGCTGTGGCTGAAAAAAAAGTACTTTTGATTGATGTTGATCCGCAAGCTAATGCGACTACAGGACTTGGTTTTAATCGTAATAATTATGAGTATAATATTTACCATGTTTTTATAGGAAGAAAAAAGCTTTCAGATATTATTTTAAAAACAGAATTGCCACAACTTCATTTAGCTCCTTCAAATATAGGTCTTGTAGGTATAGAACAAGAGCTTGCTAAAGGTGAAAATAATGAGAAAAAGATGCTGCTTAAAAATCAAATTCAAGAAGTGATTGATGAGTATGATTTTATTATTATTGATTCTCCGCCTGCTCTTGGAAGTATTACTATAAATGCTTTTGCAGCAAGCGATAGTGTAATTATCCCTATACAGTGTGAATTTTATGCGCTTGAGGGCGTGGCTATGGTTTTAAATACAATTAAAATTATCAAAAAAACTATTAATTCTAAACTCAGGGTTCGTGGATTTTTACCGACAATGTATAGCTCTCAAAATAATCTTTCTAAAGATGTTGTAGATGATTTGAAACAAAATTTTAAAAAACAACTTTTTACTATTAATGGAAACGAAGATGACTTTATTGTGATCCCTCGCAATGTAAAACTTGCAGAAAGTCCAAGTTTTGGAAAGCCTATAATTCTTTATGATATTAAATCGCCAGGTTCTGTTGCTTATCAAAATTTGGCGTATTCTATATTAGGATAATTATAATGGGATTAAATAAAGATAGGGGTTTAAGTAGTTTAATCAGTGATATGGATACTGTTTATAGTAAAGAATTGGGTTTTGATAAAAATCAAAGCACTATGATAGAAATTGATCAAATTTCACCCAATCCATTTCAGCCAAGAAAGAATTTTGATCAAGAAGCTTTAGATGAGCTTGCTAATTCTATCAAAGAATTTGGACTTATTCAGCCTATTATTGTATTTAAAAAAAATAATAAATTTATTTTAATTGCTGGAGAACGTCGCTTAAGAGCAGTGAAAGCATTAGGAAAAAAAGAAATTCTAGCTTTTATTGCTGATATTGATGAGAATAAGCTTAGAGAATTGGCTCTTATTGAAAATATACAAAGAGAGAATTTAAACCCTATTGAGCTTGCTAATTCTTATAAGGATTTAATGCAAGTTCATAAAATTACTCAAGAGAATTTAGCAGAACTTATTCATAAGTCTCGTACTCAAATAACAAATACTTTAAGACTTCTGAATTTAGATATTAGAACTCAAGAGTTGATTGCTTCTGGAAAAATTTCTCAGGGTCATGCTAAAGTTTTGGTTGGCTTAGGTCAAAAAGATGAAAAAATGTTGGTTGATAGCATAATAGGTCAAAAACTTAATGTTAGAGATACTGAAAAAATAGTTAAAAAAATAAAAAATAATGAAAGCTTACCTAATCAAGAATTTGAAGATGAAATAAAAAAATTAAAACAAATACTAAATCGCTTTGGATTTGACTGCAAAAATAAAAATAATGATTTTGTAATTCATTTAGAAAATATTGATAAAATTAAAAAATTAATCAAAATGCTTGAAAAGCTTTAACCAAAATCTTAGCTTTTTTATGGTAAAATAGTCCTTCGAAAATTCTAACCAAGGAGAATTATGTTTGAAGATATGCATCCTTCCATAATGCTTGCTACTATGGCTATTTTTTTAGCTATGATAGTTATTTTAAATAGTATGCTGTATAAGCCGCTTTTAAAATTTATGGATGAAAGAAATGATTCTATAAAAAATGATGAGAATAAAGTAAAAGAAAATTCTCAAGAAGTTTTAGGTGTGAATGATGAATTAGAAGCTATTCATATTAACACTAGAGAAGAAATTCAAAAAATTAAACAAAGTGCTATAGCTGCTGCTAAAGAAGAGGCAGAGCAAATTCTTAGAAGCAAGAAAGAAGAATTAGAAAGAAAAATGGCCAGTTTTTATGCAGATTTAGCCGTTCAAAAAAAAGAGTTGCAAGAACATTTAAACATACATTTACCTGAGCTTAAGCAAGCTTTGCAAAATAACATAAAGAAAATTTAAGAGGAGAGAAATGAGTAAGTTATTCTTTATTATATTTTTGCTACCTTTGTATGCTTTTGGTGCATCAAATGGTAGTGGAGAATATGATATTATTCCAAGGACTATTAATTTTCTAATTTTTGTGGCTATATTGTATTATTTTGTTGCAACTCCATTTAAAAATTTTTACAAAAACCGTATTGTAAAAATTTCTTCTAAACTTGATGAAATTCAAAAAAAACTTTTAGAAAGTAAAGCTAAGAAATTAGACACGATGAAAAAACTTGAAGAAGCTAAGGCAAGTGCTGCTGCCGCTTTAATTACAGCAAAAAAAGAAGCTGAAATTTTAGTTCAAAATATTAAAAAAGAGACTCAAGATGAGTTAGATTTACTTCAAAAACATTTTGAGGAACAAAAAGATTATGAATTTAGAAAAATGGAAAAAGAATTAGTATCAAATACTTTAAATGAAATTTTTTCTGATCCAAATATGACATTAAAACAGAGTGAAATAATAGAACTTATGATGAAGAAGGTATCTTAAATATGGAAAATATAATTGCAAGAAGATATGCAAAAGCGATAGCTTCAAGAGCTGATATAAATGATTTTTATCAGAATTTGTGTATTTTAAATTCTGCTTTTGTTTTGCCAAAATTTAAAAATATTATAGAATCTAATGAGATTAAAAAAGAAAGAAAAATGGAATTTCTTGATTCTTTTTTTGATATTAAAAATTCTAGTTTTCAAAATTTTTTAAGACTTTTGATTGAAAATTCAAGATTAGAATGCATTCCTCAAATAGTTAAAGAACTTGAAAGACAAAAAGCTTTTAAAGAAAATATTTTTGTTGGTATTGTGTATTCTAAAGAAAAATTAAGTCAAGAAAATCTTAAAGATCTTGAAGTAAAACTTAACAAAAAATTTGATGCAAATATTAAATTAAACAATAAAATCAGTCAAGATGATAGTGTTAAAATAGAATTAGAAGAATTAGGTTATGAACTTTCTTTTTCTATGAAAGCTCTTCAAAATAAGTTAAACGAATATATATTGAAAATTATCTAAGGAGAAAAAGTAAATGAAATTTAAAGCTGATGAGATCAGTTCAATAATCAAAGAAAGAATTGAAAATTTTGATTTAAATCTTGAAATTGAAGAAACAGGAAAGATTATTTCTGTAGCTGATGGTGTTGCTAAGGTATATGGACTTAAGAATATTATGGCTGGAGAAATGGTAGAATTTGAAAATGGTGATAAAGGAATGGCCTTAAACCTTGAAGAGTCGAGTGTAGGTATTGTTATACTTGGAAAAGGAGAAGGTTTAAAAGAAGGTGCTTCTGTAAAAAGACTTAAGAAATTACTTAAAGTTCCAGTAGGTGAGGCTTTGATTGGCCGTGTTGTAAATGCTTTAGGTGAGCCAATTGATGCTAAAGGTGTGATCAATGCTAATGAATATCGTTTTGTTGAAGAAAAAGCAAAAGGTATTATGGCGAGAAAAAGTGTTCATGAGCCTTTACATACAGGAATTAAAGCTATTGATGCGCTTGTGCCAATTGGTCGTGGTCAAAGAGAGCTTATCATAGGTGATAGACAAACAGGTAAAACTACTGTTGCTGTTGATACTATTATATCTCAAAGAGGCCAAGGAGTTATCTGTATATATGTTGCAATTGGTCAAAAGCAAAGTACAGTGGCACAAGTGGTTAAAAGACTAGAAGAACATGGTGCTATGGAATATACTATTGTTGTAAATGCCGGTGCTTCAGATCCTGCGGCTTTACAGTACTTAGCTCCATATACTGGTGTAACCATGGGTGAATTTTTTAGAGACAACGCAAAACATGCTTTAATTGTTTATGATGATTTGAGCAAGCATGCTGTAGCTTATCGCGAAATGTCTTTGATTTTACGTCGTCCTCCAGGTCGTGAAGCTTATCCAGGCGATGTTTTTTACCTTCATTCAAGATTGCTTGAAAGAGCAAGCAAGCTAAATGATGAATTAGGTGCTGGTTCTTTGACGGCATTGCCGATAATTGAAACACAAGCAGGAGATGTTTCTGCTTATATTCCAACTAATGTTATTTCAATTACAGATGGACAAATTTTCTTAGAAACTGATTTATTTAATTCAGGAATTCGTCCTGCAATTAATGTTGGTTTATCAGTATCTCGTGTAGGTGGGGCTGCTCAAATTAAAGCTACAAAACAAGTTTCAGGCACATTAAGACTTGACCTTGCTCAATATAGAGAGCTTCAAGCTTTTGCACAATTTGCTAGTGATTTAGATGAGGCAAGTAGAAAACAACTTGAACGTGGACAAAGAATGGTTGAACTCTTAAAACAACCACCTTATTCTCCGCTTAGCGTTGAAAAACAAGTAGTTTTAATTTTTGCAGGAACCAAAGGTTTCTTAGATGATATTGCTGTTTCTAGAATTGAGGAATTTGAAGATGGAATTTATCCTTTTATTGAGGCAAAACATCCAGATATTTTTGAGCAAATTCGCTCTAAAAAAGCTTTAGATTCTGATTTGGAAGAAAAACTAGCTAAAGCCATTAATGAGTTTAAAGCAAATCATTTATAAGGTCTTTTATGTCTAATTTAAAAGAAATTAAAAGAAAAATTAAAAGTGTTTATAACACTCAAAAGACTACAAATGCTATGAAGCTAGTTTCTACTGCTAAGTTAAAAAAAGCAGAAGAAGCAGCTAAAAGATCAAAAATTTATGCACAAAAAATCGATGAAATTTTGAGTGAAATTTCATTTCAGATCAATAAAATTGTTCACAATGAAGATGATGTGCGTTTATCTTTGTTTCATAAAAAAGAACAAATTAAAACCGTAGATTTAATATTTATCACTGCAGATAAAGGTTTGTGCGGTGGTTTTAATATTAAGACTTTAAAAACAGTAAGTGAAATGCTAAAAGAATATGAAGCAAAAAATATTAATATTCGTCTTAGAGCTATAGGTAAAACTGGGATTGAATATTTTAATTTTCAAAAAATAGAATTGTTAGAGAAATATTTCCATCTTAGTTCTAGTCCTGACTATGAGAAAGCATGTGAAGTAATTCATGCTGCTGTAGATGATTTTTTAAATGGAAATACAGATGAAGTGATTTTAGTTCATAATGGTTATAAAAATATGATTACCCAAGAACTTAAAATTAATCATCTTATTCCAGTTGAACCAAAGAGTATTGAACAGACTCATAATTCTCTTTTAGAGCTTGAACCAGAAGGAACTGAGCTTTTAGAAGATTTAATAAAAACATATTTTGAGTATAATATGTATTATGCGTTAATTGATTCTTTGGCGGCAGAGCATAGTGCAAGAATGCAAGCTATGGATAATGCAACTAATAACGCAAAGGCAAGAGTGAAACAACTGAATTTAGCTTATAACAAAGCAAGACAAGAATCTATTACCACTGAGCTTATAGAAATTATCAGTGGTGTTGAATCAATGAAATAGTAAATTTTAAGGAGAAGATAAATAATGCAAGGATTTATTTCACAGGTATTAGGTCCGGTTGTTGATGTAGATTTTAACGACTATTTACCTCAAATTAATGAAGCAATTGTTGTAAATTTTGAAAGCGAAGGAAAAAAACATAAACTTGTTTTAGAAGTAGCAGCTCATTTAGGAGATAATAGAGTTAGAACTATTGCTATGGATATGACAGATGGTTTGGTAAGGGGCTTAAAAGCTGAGGCTTTAGGTGCTCCTATTAGTGTTCCTGTTGGTGAGAAAGTTTTAGGAAGAATTTTCAATGTTACTGGAGATTTGATCGATGAAGGTGAAGAAATTTCTTTTGATAAAAAATGGGCAATTCATAGAGATCCACCAGCTTTTGAAGATCAAAGCACAAAAAGTGAGATTTTTGAAACAGGGATTAAAGTTGTGGATTTACTTGCTCCTTATGCAAAAGGTGGTAAAGTAGGTCTTTTTGGTGGTGCAGGTGTTGGTAAAACTGTTATTATTATGGAGCTTATTCACAATGTTGCATTTAAGCATAGCGGCTATTCTGTATTTGCAGGTGTGGGTGAGAGAACTCGTGAAGGAAATGACCTTTATAATGAAATGAAAGAAAGTAATGTTTTAGACAAAGTTGCTCTATGTTATGGACAAATGAATGAACCACCAGGAGCAAGAAATCGTATTGCTTTAACAGGTTTAACAATGGCTGAATATTTTAGAGATGAGATGGGACTTGATGTGCTTATGTTTATTGATAATATCTTTAGATTTTCACAATCAGGTTCTGAAATGTCAGCACTTTTAGGAAGAATTCCATCAGCTGTGGGTTATCAACCAACCTTAGCAAGTGAAATGGGTAAATTCCAAGAAAGAATTACTTCAACTAAAAAAGGCTCAATCACTTCAGTTCAAGCTGTTTACGTTCCAGCTGATGACTTAACCGACCCAGCTCCAGCAACTGTTTTTGCTCACTTAGATGCTACAACGGTTTTAAATAGAGCTATTGCTGAAAAGGGTATTTATCCTGCAGTTGACCCACTTGACTCAACTTCAAGAATGCTTGATCCAAATATCATTGGAGAAGAACATTATAAAGTTGCTCGTGGTGTTCAATCAGTGCTTCAAAAATACAAAGATTTACAAGATATCATCGCTATTTTAGGTATGGATGAGCTTAGCGAAGAGGATAAACTTGTAGTTGAAAGAGCAAGAAAGATTGAAAAATTCTTATCACAACCATTTTTCGTTGCAGAAGTTTTCACAGGTAGCCCAGGAAAATATATAAGCCTTGAAGATACAATAGCAGGATTTAAGGGAATTTTAGAAGGTAAATATGATCATTTACCAGAAAATGCTTTCTATATGGTTGGAAATATAGATGAAGCTATTGCAAAAGCGGATAAATTAAAAGGTTAATTTATGAACGATTTGATTAATTTCGAGATAGTTACGCCTTTGGGTGTAATCTATCAAGGAGAAGTAAAATCTGTTACTTTACCGGGTAGTGAAGGAGAATTTGGCGTGCTTAAAGGACATGCTGCTTTGGTTTCTTCTTTAAAATCTGGAGTAATTGATATTGAAAAAGCTGATTTAAACCATGAATTAATTGCTATTGATGCTGGACATGCAAAGGTAGATGAAGATAAGATTTGCGTGTTAGCAAAGGGTGCGGTTTGGGTTTGTGGAAGTGATGAAAGTGAGATTGAAAAAAATCTTGCTCAAGCAAAAGATTTGATTAAATCTATGAGTTCTGATAATGCAGCTTTAGCAGCAACTTTTTCAAAACTTGATAATGCAAGGATGCATTAATGAATTTTGAAGCTATATTTCATTTTTTCAATAATTCAAGTATTATTACTTATATAGTTTTATTATGGCTTTCTTTATATTTTATTTTAGCATTTAGTATTTTGTTTGCTAGATTGACTTATTTGGCTACATGGAGAAATAAGGAAAAAGAAAGTTTAGAAACTTTACTCTTGGGTGAGAAGGATTTAAGTCGTACTGATTCGATTTTAAGAAAATGCAATGATACAACTTCAAATCATTTAGAAATCTATAAAAATTTAGCAAGTCGCCGCGCTTCTGCTGGACTTACTTGGCTTAGTATTATTGCTTCAACTTCACCTTTTATAGGTCTTTTTGGGACGGTTATTTCTATACTTGAAACTTTTGGTGGGCTTGGAACTCAAAATTCTTTAAGTATCATAGCTCCTAAAATCAGCGAGGCTTTAGTTGCTACAGGTTGTGGTATTTTAGTAGCAATTCCTGCTTATACATTTCATCTCATCATTAAAAGAAAAGCTTTTGAACTTTTAAGCATTATTGATAGCGAGATTAAAGTTATAAGTTCGAGTAAATAAGGTTAAAAATGCCATTTGATGATGAAAAACCTGAGCTTAATATCACACCTTTAGTAGATATTATGCTTGTATTGCTTGCGATTTTAATGGTAACAGCTCCAAGCATTACTTATGAAGAAAAAATTAATCTTCCACAAGGTAGTCAAAAAAATACTAGCGCTCCAACTGTTAAGAGTTTAATTATTAGTATTAATGCAAAAAAAGAAATTTTTTTAAATCAAGAAAAATATGATTTTATAAGTTTTGCTGACAATCTTGCTCAAAGAAAAGCACAATTTAATACCGAAGATCCGGTTTTTATACGCGCTGATAAAAGCTTAAAATATGACGATGTTATTTCAGTCTTAAGAAGTGTAAAAAATTTAGGATTTAATAAAGTTGCTTTACAGACTGAATAATCATGAAAAATTATGGTTTGAGTAATTTAAATTCGTTTTTACTTGCTTTAGCAATATATATTAGTATAGTAATTCTTGTTTTTTTTAGACTTGTAAGCGAGGTTGAACCTGCTATACAATATACCGATATAAAAGATAGTTTTGTAGATATTGAACTTGCTGAACCATCAAAACAAGTTATTACTCAAAGCAACACTCCTAAAGAAATACAAAAACCAACAGAGCAAGTTGATATAGAAAAGCTTTTTGCTCAGACTACAAATAAAACAGTTAAAACAGAAGATATTGACCAAAAGGCAAGTAATTTTAATGAGCTTTTTGGAAATATCAAAGAAATACAAGAAGAAAAGACTACAAAAATTCAATCAAGTGCTAAATCAGGAGCTTCTAGCGCCCCAAAACCTCAAGCTTCCGAACTTGTAAAGCAACTTAATGATAGTTTACTTCAAGAAGAAAGTTCAACGCAAGGCCAAAGCACAAAGGCGCAAAAGATTGGAATTTATGATGAATTTTTAGGGAAAGTCGTGCGTATTATCACCCAAAGATGGACTCAGTATTATCCAAATAGTGAAAAAATTTCTGTTAAGGTAAAAATTTTTATTGATGAAAATGGAAAATTTGGCTATACTTCAGTTGAAAAAAGTGGGAATCCTTTATATGATGCTAAAGTGGCTGAATTTTTAGAAAGTCAAAAAGGTAAATTTATTACTTATCCTCCGCAAAATAAAAATATAAGCATTACCATGAATTTAAGAGATGAAGCAAAAGTTAAAAATGATTAGGAGAAAAAAATGAAAAAAATTGTAGCAATTTTTTTAGTCTTTTTAGGAAGTCTTTGGGCAGAAGATCCAGTGATTGATGTTGTTAATTCTGGTGTAGTTTTACCAAAGATTATTGTTAAAGATAATTCAAATTTAAGTGATGAGAATTTAAAGAAAAGCTTTTATAATATCATTGTGAACGATTTGAAAGTAAGTTCAAACTTTGAAGTTGTTGCTAATGCAACTGAGACAAGTAATTATACTTTTGAATACGCTTTAAATAAAAATGGTAACACTTTGAGTTTAAATGTAAAAATAAAAGCTGGCAGTTCTGATAAGTCAGAGCAAACTTATACTTTAAATGGTTTAGAGCAATATCCATTTTTGGCACATAAAAGCGTCAAAGCTTCTGTAAATGCGTTAGGACTTGCATCTGTTGATTGGATGGATCATAAAATTTTGATCGCGAGAAATTCTAGCTCTAAAAAAAGTCAAATTATTATGGCTGATTATACTTTAACTTATCAAAAAGTTATTGTTGATGGTGGGCTTAATTTATTTCCAAAATGGGGAAATAAAGAACAAACTCTATTTTATTATACAGCTTATGATCATGATAAGCCAACTTTATACCGTTATGATTTAAATACCAATAAAGCTAGTAAAATTTTATCAAGTGGCGGTATGGTTGTAGCAAGTGATGTGAGTGTAGATGGAAGTAAACTACTTGTTACCATGGCTCCAAAAGATCAGCCTGATGTTTATTTATATGACTTAAATACCAAAAATCTAACACAATTAACTAATTATTCTGGTATTGATGTTAATGGAAATTTTATTGGCTCAGATGATAGTAAAGTGGTATTTGTAAGCGATCGTTTAGGATATCCTAATATTTTTATGCAAGATTTAAATAGTAATAGTGCTGAACAAGTTGTTTTTCATGGTAGAAATAATTCGGCTGTTTCGACTTATAAAGATTTTTTGGTTTATTCAAGTCGTGAACCAAATCAAGCAGGTGTTTTTAATATTTATTTGATGTCAATTAATAGTGATTATATTCGTCAACTTACGGCAAATGGAAAAAATTTATTTCCAAGATTTTCTAGTGATGGTGGAAGTATAGTATTTATCAAATATTTAGGTGTGCAAAGTGCTTTAGGTGTTATTCGTGTAAATGCAAATAAGACTTTTTATTTTCCTCTTAGGGTTGGAAAAATTCAATCAATTGATTGGTAAAAATTTCAATTTTAGGTTAAAATTAATTAAAAATTAGATATAATAGTAAGAATTTATTAACTTTGAAAGGTCATAAATGAAAAAAATTCTTTTTACTTCAATTGCAGCTCTTGCAGTTGTTATTAGTGGTTGTAGCACAAAAAGCACTAGCGTAAGCGGTGATAGTAGTGTTGATTCAAATCGTGGTTCAGGTGGAAGTGATGGTTGGGATATTGATTCAAAAATTTCTCAACTTAATGATACTTTAAATAAAGTATATTTTGATTTTGATAAATTCAATATTCGTCCTGATATGCAAAATGTTGTAAGCACAAATGCTAATATCTTTAACACTGAAGTAAGCGGTGTAAGTATTACTGTTGAAGGAAACTGCGATGAGTGGGGAACCGATGAATATAACCAAGCTCTAGGTTTAAAAAGAGCAAAAGCTGTAAAAGAAGCTTTAATCGCTAAAGGTGTAAATGCTGATAGAATTGCTGTTAAAAGCTATGGAGAAACAAATCCTGTGTGCACTGAAAAAACTAAAGCTTGCGATGCGCAAAACAGACGTGCTGAATTTAAATTATCAAGATAATTAATGAAAAAAATATTCACAGTAGCTCTTCTTGGAGCTACTTTACTTTATGCAGAAAGCTCAGCTTTTGGTGCAGGAGATATAACAAGCAATTCTTCTTATGGTTTAACTTCAAATGAAAAATTATTTAAAGAAAAGTTAGATAATTTAAATAATGAAAATATACAAACAAATGCTAGAATTAATGAAATTAACGAAAGAATCGAGGGTTTACAAAGCACTTTAGAAGGTATAAATTCTCAATATGCTAAATCAAATTCTAGATTAAGTCAAGTTGAAGAGAATAATCAAAATATTGAAAATAATTTTACTAGTGAAATTCAAAAATTAAAGGCTTATGTTGAAGAAAGTAGAAAAATTCAAGAAGCTAATAATAAGCAAGTAAAAAAAGTTTTAGCCGAACTTAGTTCTTTAGTAGATGCTATTAATGCAAATTATGTTTCTAAAAACGAATTAAATGATGCAAATTTAAGCGTTAAAACTATTACACCTAGTGTTGTTGTTTCAACTACAGATTCAAATAGTACCATTGAAAACAATAATACTCAAAATACCCAAGATGATAAAGCAAAACAAATTGATGAATCTTGGAAAAAGAAAAAAAATAATGAAATTTTAGAATTAGCGATAAAAGATGTTGATAAAAATGCTTTTGAAGATTCCAAAGCAAAATTAAATTTTCTCATAACAAAGCAGTATAAACCCGCAAGAGCAAATTTTTGGTTAGGGGAGATCGAGTATAAACAAAAAAATTATAACAATGCTATTGTTTATTATAAAAAAAGTTCTTCTTTGAGTACAAAAGGGGATTATTTCCCAAAACTTTTATATCATACTGCCATTTCATTGGATAAAACAGGTGATACAAAAACAGCAAATGGTTTTTATAAAGCTTTAAAAACTAATTATCCAAATTCACCCGAAGCAAAAGCTTCACCTAATAGAAAATAAATTAAGGAGATAAAATGGCTATAGAAAAAAATAGTGTAGTTTCAATGTTTTATGAGTTAAAAGACGCAAATACAAATGAAGTTTTAGAATCAAATTTATACTCTCAACCTATTTCTTTTATTTTAGGCAAAGGTCAGATTTTAGAAAGCTTAGAAGAAGAAGTGATGAAGCTTGATTGCCCTAGCAATGCTGATGTGGTAATTAAAAAAGAAAAAGGTTTAGGCGAATACGATGAAAATGCCGTTCAAACTTTACCAAAAGAGCAATTTGCAGGTATTGATTTAAAAGTAGGTATGGAGCTTTTTGGCGAAGGTGAAAATGGCGAAACCGTTCGTGTAACTGTAAAAGAGATTGGCGAAAATGATGTCACAATTGATTATAATCATCCTTATGCGGGTCGTGATTTGCTTTTTTCTTTAAATATCGTAGATGCTAGAGCTGCGAGTGAAGATGAAATTCTTACAGGTATTATCGCAGGAAGTCATAGTTGTGGTTGTGGAAGCGGACATGGGCACGATCATCATCACGGACACGGACACGGACACGGTGGTGGCGGTTGCTGTGGTGGTGGTGGTTGCGGTTGTCATTAATGAAGACTGCGTTTATATTTCCAGGTCAAGGCTCACAAAGTCTTGGCATGGGAAAAGATTTTTATGAAAACTCTATAAAAGCCAAAGAACTCCTTCAAAACGCAAGTGATTTTTGTAAGATTGATTTTAAACATTTGCTTTTTGAAGAAAACGAAAAACTCAATCAAAGTGAATTTACTCAACCCGCCATCGTTTTAAATTCCTTAATGGCTTATAGTGTTTTACTTGAAAAAAAACCTGATTTAAGTTCGAAATTTGCTTTAGGGCATTCTTTGGGAGAATTTTCAGCCTTAGCTGTCAATGGTGCTTTTGATTTTTTAGAGGCTCTTTCTTTGGTCAATAAAAGAGGGCTTTTTATGCAAGAAGATTGTGCAAAAGTTGAAGCAGGTATGATGGTGGTTTTGGGGCTTGATGATGAAAAGGTTGAAGAGCTTTGTCAAAAAGCACAAAAAGAAAACAAGCAAATTTTCGCTGCAAATTATAACTGCGATGGACAAATCGTTGTAGCAGGTTTAAAACCTGATTTAGCAAGTTATGAAAGTGTATTTAAAGAAGCAGGAGCTAAAAGAGCTATGCTTTTAAATATGAGCGTGGCAAGTCATTGTCCTCTTTTGGAAAATGCTTCAGCTAAGCTTTGTGTGGAGCTTGAAAAGGTGTTAAAACCAAATTTTAAAGCCGTGCTTTCTAATGCAAATGCTAAAATTTATACATGTAAAGAAGAAGCCCTTGAACTTTTAAAAGCACAACTTATCTCACCTGTGCTTTATAAACAAAGCATTAAGGCATGTGAAAATGAAGTAGATTATTTCATAGAATTTGGTGCAAGCGTGCTTAAGGGTTTGAATAAAAAAATCACTTCAAAAGAAACTTATGCTTTAACAAATATGAATGATATTGATGAATTTTTAAAGGTTATATGATGAAAATAGCAATTTTAGGAGCTATGAGTGAAGAAATCACTCCTTTACTTGAAACACTTAAAGATTATACGAAAATAGAACACGCTAATAATACTTATTATTTTGCAAAGTATAAAAACCATGAACTTGTTTTAGCGTATTCTAAAATTGGCAAGGTAAATTCTACTCTTAGTGCTAGTGTGATGATAGAAAAATTTGGCGCACAAGTGTTGCTTTTTACAGGAGTTGCAGGTGCTTTTAATCCTGAACTTGAAATTGGTGATTTGCTTTATGCAACAAAATTAGCTCAATACGATCTTGATATTACCGCTTTTGGGCATCCTTTGGGTTTTGTTCCAGGTAATGAAATTTTTATCAAAACCGATGAGAAATTAAACAATCTTGCTTTAGAAGTTGCTAAGGAATTAAATATCAAACTGCGTGCAGGCATTATTGCAACGGGTGATGAGTTTATTTGCGATGAAGCAAAAAAAGCAAAAATCAGAGAAATTTTCAATGCGGATGCTTGTGAAATGGAAGGCGCAAGTGTTGCTTTGGTTTGTGATGCCTTAAAGGTGCCTTGTTTTATCTTAAGAGCTATGAGTGATAAAGCAGGGGAAAAGGCTGAATTTGATTTTGATGAATTTGTGATCAATTCAGCTAAAATTTCAGCCAATTTTGTGCTTAAAATGTGCGAGAAATTATGATAAATCTTAGCAAAAAACTTATACGCCAAGTTGCACAAGCTAATGCTAAATTTGGACTTATTAAAGATGGAGATAGGGTTCTTTTAGGGCTTAGTGGCGGGAAAGATTCTTTGGCTTTAGCCCATCTTTTAAATCGTATGCAAGCTCACGCTCCTTTTAAATTTGAACTTGAAGCAGTAACTTTGAGTTATGGCATGGGCGAGGATTATTCTCATCTTCATGCACATTGTGAAGAACACGGCATTAAACATAGCGTGCTTGATTCAAATATTTATGAAGTTTCAGGCGATACCATAAGAGAAAATTCAAGTTTTTGTAGTTATTTTTCGAGAATGCGTCGTGGAGCTTTATATACTTACGCTCTTGAAAAAGGTTTTAACAAGCTTGCTATAGCTCATCATTTAGACGATGCAGCAGAAAGCTTTTTTATGAATTTTATTCATAATGGAGCTTTAAGAACCTTAGCGCCTATTTATCAAAGCAAACGCGGTGTAACTGTGATACGCCCTTTGATTTTTGTGCGCGAAAGACAACTTAGGGATAATGCTACACAAAATGAACTTAGCGTGATAGGAAATGAATTTTGTCCTGGTATGAAGCTAAGTGAAAAAAATGTAAAATTTCCACACGCTAGAGAAGAAGCTAAACAGCTTTTAGCAAATTTAGAAAAAAATCATCCTAAGCTTTTTACAAGCTTAAAAACTGCTTTTGCAAATTTACACACAGAAAGTTTTTGGTTAGAAAAGGAATAGTTTAATGAAAAAAGCTTTTGTTTTAGTGGATTATCAAAATGATTTTATTGATGGAAGTTTAGGTTTTGATAAGGCTTTAAAAATCAAAGAAAATATTCTTAAAGCCTTAAATCAAATCGATTTTAATAACACACATTTACTTTTAACCTATGATACACACGATGAACATTATCTACAAAGTAAAGAAGGTTTAAATTTACCTGTAAAACATTGCATTAAAGAGAGTTTAGGTTGGCAAATGCCAAAGGAATTTGAACCTTTTTTACAAAAAGCTCATAAAATTTTTTATAAAAATACTTTTGGTAGCTTAGAACTAGCTAATTTCATACAAAAAAGCGATTATAAAGAACTTCATTTTGCAGGGCTTGTTTCTCATATTTGTGTGTTTTGTAATATCATTTTAGCTTTTGGTGCTAAGCCTAATGCAAGGATAATTTTACACCAAAATTTAAGTGCAAGTTTTGATAAAAATTTAGAAAAATCTGCTTTTGATCTACTTAGAGCTTATGGTATTGAAATTGTTTAATGCAAGGCTTTATACTCCATACTCAAAAAGTTAAAGATGAGGATTTGATCGTTTATATTTTAAGTCCTAAAATGCTTATTAAGGTTTATCGTTTTTATGGACTTAGACATTCTAGTATTTTAAGCGGTTATAAAATCGATTTTGCTTTAGAAGAAAATCCTAGTTTTTTGCCAAGACTTAAAGATGTGTTGCATTTAGGATTTTTATGGATCATGCAAAGGGATAAAATGCTTATTTGGCAAGAATTTATCCGTCTTTTATATAGACACTTAAAAGATGTAGAAGAGCTTGATAGTTTTTATTTTGATTTACTTCAAGAGTGTGTGAAAAGGTTTGAAAAACAAAATCCAAAGCGTGTCATTGTCGATGCTTATTTAAAAATTTTGGAATTTGAAGGAAGATTGCATAAAGATTTTTTTTGTTTTGCCTGTGATGAGAAAATTCAAAATTCCATTACACTGTTAAGGGCTTTTTTACCTTCGCATTCTCAATGCGCTTTAGGATTTGAGTTTGAAGAGAAAAAACTAAAACAATTTTATAGCAGTAAAAATTGTGCGATTTTTGATGATGAAGAAATAGAAAATTTATACCATTTGATTAAGGAAGGTTTATGATATTAAGTGATGAAAAATGTGATTTTTTAGAATCTATAGCAAGTTTTTTAGGTCCTAAAGATGTGGAGCTTGTCTTTGTGGATAGTAAAGAAATGCAAGAAATTAACTTAGAGCAAAGAAAACAAGATAAAACCACTGATGTACTTTCTTTTCCGCTTGAAAATATTGATGAGAGTTTGCCTTTGGGTTCTGTTGTGATTAATGTGGATTTGGCAAAAGAAAAGGCTAAAGAGTTAGGGCATAGCTATGAAGAAGAAATAAGCTTGCTTTTTATCCATGCTATGCTTCATTTACTAGGTTTTGATCATGAAAATGATAATGGAGAAATGAGAGAAAAAGAGAAAGAACTTATAGAGTATTTTAATTTACCTAAAAGTTTGATTGTAAGGACTTTGGGATAACTCCACCCCAAAATGGAACAGATCTTGCTTATATTATTTAATATATTTAGGTTGAAGGCAGAAAAATCTAAATTAAGGAATTAATATGAGTATCTTTAGCATCAATGATAACTCAAACTATGGTTCTATACTTTCACAAAGTAAAGCTAATAAAGAAAGTAAAGAAAATTCTAAAATAAGTTTTGCTAATGCTTTTTTAAAACAAAATGCCAGCAAGTTAAGTGATATAGAAAGTAAAAATTCACAAACTCTAGCAAGAAGTGAAATATTAAATTCTACTAATACAACAAATACTAGCAATAATACTAATTTTAGTATAAGTAGTAAGACAAGTTCTCCTAATTATGATATATCAAGTGAATTTAAAAACTCTATTTATACTCTAAAATATAAACAAGAAGATACAAGCAATATTGTATCTTTAGCTTATGGTTATGGAGTAGATGCTAATGGTTATATGGGAAGTGATTTTAACAAAGCCGCAGGATTACCTGAAGATTTTAAGATACATAAATCTACTTTGGATGAGATAGAGAGATTTAATCAACATAATATGGCTAGTGAAACCAGTGGAAACTATTATGATAGTTTTGATATGGCTTCTATTGTTAAATCCCATTATAATAGTTTTAATCAAGTAATAAGTGCATTTCCAAATGATAAAACAAGTTTTAGCGAAGCTGATTTAGAGCAATTACCAAAAGGACTAAATGATGGTTGCAATCAAAACAAAGAATATATTGTAACACATATATTTAACGCAGAACAATTTCACGAAGCACAAGCGATTAAGTATTCTACTATGAATTTGGGTATGAACCTTATGAAACTTGACTTTTCTCCACAAAGCATGGAGCAAGGACCTTCAAATGAAGGTGAATTTAATCCTGATATGTCAGTTTATCCACAAAATGAAGATGGAAGTTATTCTAAAGAAGCTTTATTTATGAGTTTTTTAAAGTCTTATTCGCCTATTCCATCTCCAAATCAAGTTGTTTTGAGCCCTGAAGCAAAAGTTCGTGAAGCAAAACTTGAGCTAGAAATGAAAGCAAATCCTTCTTTTAGCGTTTCCTTAGACGACATTATGACAGGCAAAGTAGATTTTGCAAGTTTGTTAAAAGGCTATGCACAAGATGGTTGGCTTGATGCAGGTATTTATGCAATGGAAAAAGGAGTTGCTTGGCAAAATACAAGCATAGGCTATGGTGGAGCTTGGTTTGATAATCAGTTTAATCAAGCAAAGGCTAATGGCTGGAAAGCAAGCAGTGAAAGTATAAATTCTTATGTTGGATCTATAATGGATAGACTTAATAATCTTATAGGACAAACTAGGGTTTAGAAAAAACTTTCGATTTTTTCTTGCATTATCTTAGCATCATTGATACGATTGACTTCATCTCTAAAGGCTGAAGCGTCTTTATGCCCTTTAGAATACTCGTGTAAATGCTTGCGAAATATACTTACGCCTTGATCTTTGTAGTGTTTTATCATTTCATCAAAATGAGTGAGTATGATTTCTTTTTTGAGTTTTTCATCTACACTTTTACCGCTTTTGATTTCATAAAATATCCAAGGATTTCCCACGCTTGCACGCCCTATCATGAGTCCATCGCATTTTGTGATTTTATAAACTTCTTTAGCATTTTGTGCGTTAATATCGCCATTTGCAATCACAGGAATACTAACGCTTGCTTTAGCACTGGCAATGGATTCATAATCGGCTTTTCCGCTATAAAGCTGTTTTCTTGTGCGTCCGTGGATACTTATAAAATCCACCCCCAAGCTTTCACAAATTTTAGCCATTTTTTCAGGATATTTTTCATTAAATCCTAGTCGAAATTTCACACTTGTAAGGCTTTTTTTATTGTTTTCTTTAATCACTCCTACAAGATTTTTAAAAAGCTCTAAATTTTCTAGCAAAGCACTGCCAGCACATTGTTTAACAACTTTATTTACAGGGCAACCGCAATTAAAATCAATCCCATCTACAAAATCCATTTCATTTAACATTTGCACTGCTTTTTTTAGCACTTCTTTATCTCCACCTGCAATTTGGACTATATAGGGATTTTCTAATTCAGCTCTTTCTAGCATATGTAAAGTTTTAGAACTTTCATAAACTAAGGCATTAGAACTTATCATTTCACTTATGGTAATATCAGCACCAAATTTTTTTACTACATTACGAAAAGGCAGATCTGAAAAACCTGCCATAGGGGCTAAAAATAAAGGTTTTTTGCTAAAATCTATCATTGTATGAGTTGGTTTAGATCGATTTTGATATTTTTTTCACGCAAGACTAAAAAGGCTTTAAAATCATTAAATTTCTTATCATCATTGTGAATTTGTTCTCTTAACTCATCTAAAAGTCCAAATTCAGCTAAAAGATATAAATGTGCTCTTAAAGCTTCGCTTTTTTCATTTTTAATTTTATTAAAAATTCCTAAAATAGCATCAGGATTTAAAAGTTTGGTACTTAGTTTTGCTGCGTTAAGATAGTCTTTTTCGCTTAGTGTATTGTGTGAAAGTAAAACTTCATATTCTGCTACACTAAGTTCTAAATTTCCTTCTTTAAAACGTTTGATAAGTGTGAGAACTTCAGAAGGCTTTTTAGGTATTTTTACATTTTTAATTTGCTCATAACTAGCTTTTTCTATAAGAGTGTTAAAAGCAATTTCTTCAAATTCATCTTTGATTTCATTAAGGTTTTTAAGTTTGTTATAGGCATAATTTGCATCGTTTTTGAGATGATTTTTTTCATTTTGCAAATATAAAACATTGTTATTTTCGAGTTTAAATTTGCTAAGGTTAAAAAATTCGTTTTTATTTAAACCATCAATAAGATCTAAAATTTCATTGATTTTATTTGAGTGTGGAATTTTTTCATGTGTTTTTATGGTTTTAAAAAGTTGTGCTACAGCTCTAAATTCTTTTGTTTGAAAAGTAGTTTTAAGATCTTTTTCAAGGAGCAAATCTTGAGTATAAGCTTCAAATTTAGCTGCATCTTTAAAAAAATGCTTAAATTTTAAATAACGCAAAAATCCATAAAATGCTATGTGTAAAACGGCTAAAATCATATAAATAAATAAAGGAATAACAAGCCATATCATAATAGGTAGTTCAAAAGTATAAGTGCTGATATTTAGAGTATAGCTTCCTAGTTCTAGATGCCAAGCAAAGGCAAAAATAAGTGCTATATAAATAAAACTTGCAAGTAAGAAGAGTTTAATTTTCATGTTTTTTTCCTTGTTCTGCAATTTGACGGCAAGTGATACAATATCTTGCGTGAGGTTTGACTTTTAGTCTTTGAGAGTCGATTTCATCATCGCAAGATTCGCAAATTCCATAAGTGCCGTTTTTGATTTTATCTAAAGAATCTTCGATTTCTATAAGTTCTTCTTTGAGATTGGTACTGATAGCAAAGTCAATTTGAGAGCCTGTTTCTATGACAGAAAAATCTACACTATCGCTTGGGACGCTATTGTGAAGAGCTTCGATTTCATTTGAATTGCTTTGCAAATTTTCTAAGATGGCTTTTTTTCTTTCTTCTAAAATATTTTTGAAATTTTGTATTTCATTTTTTTTCATTTTAAAACTTTCTATTTGTGATAAGGGTGATTGTTGTTGATACAAAATGCACGATAAATTTGTTCTAAAAGTAAGGTTTTAACAAATTGATGTGCTAAAGTAAGTTTGCTTAATGATAGTCTAAAATCCAAACTTTGATTAAATTCTTCTCTTAAACCATAAGCACCGCCTATAAAAAAACTTAATTCATTTTTATCTTGGATGAGTTTTGCAAATTCTATACTTGTAAGATCTTTCCCTTTTTCATCAAGAGCGATACAATAGCCTTTTTTATAAGGCATAAAAGCTTCTTCATAGCTTTTTTTTGCTTCTATGGCATTTAAATTTTGAGCTAAGGCTATTTTTTTATTAAAAACATTTATTTCTTTTAAAGTGGCGTATTTGGAGATGAGTTTAGAGTATTTCTCACTCCAAGTTTTAAATTCATCACTTTTTTGAATACAAAAGATATTAACTTGCAAATTATTTTCCACTAAAAAATTTTAGTACATCGCTAAGATATTGTTTTTGTTCTCCTCTTTCAACTATAGCATCTATAAGTCCATGTTCTAACAAGAACTCTGCTTTTTGAAAACCTTCAGGTAAATCTGCTCCTATAGTTTGTTTGATAACTCTTGCACCAGCAAAACCTACTAAAGCTTCAGGTTCAGCGATGATTAAATCTCCAAGCCAAGCAAAAGAAGCACTTACCCCACCCATAGTAGGATTAGTTAAAATACTAATATAAGGAAGTTTTTCTTTGCTAAGAAGTTTAAGCGCGGCACTAGTTTTGCTCATTTGCATCAAAGAATAAGTACTTTCTTGCATTCTAGCTCCACCACTTGCACTTACGATGACAAGAGGGGTTTTACTTGTGATGGCTCTTTGTATAGCTCTAACGATTTTTTCTCCTTCAACAGAACCTAAAGATCCACCCATAAAAGAAAAATCAAATACAACAAGTTGGGTTTTTAAACTGTTGATTTCACATTCTCCGCTGATGACAGAACTTTTTCTACCTGTTTTACTTTCACCTTCGCTAAGGCGTTTTTTATAGGATTTGCTATCAACAAATTTTAAAGGATCTATAGCTTCTAAATTTGCATCATACTCAATAAAACTGCCTTCATCGCTTAAAAGTTTAATACGTTCATCAGCTGAAATTCTCATGTGATAATTGCATTTAGGACAAACATTAAAACAAGATTCTATTTCTTTATAATACATCAAAGCATGACAACTTTGGCATTTTACCCAGTGATTTGGAGCTTCTTTAATACTAGGTTGTTGTCTTCTGATCTTTGAAAAAATATCTGCAAAATTCATATATTCACCTAATTATTTTTTAAAAATTCCAAGATTATATCAAAAATTTTCTTGTCTTGGCTTAGGAGAAGGAAATTTTCATTTTTTTCTATATATAAATTTTGATGAATTGCTAAAGCAGCTGCTGTATCAAAAATTCGTGTTTTTCCAAGAATTAATACAAAACTAAAATACGAAGCATAAGCAAGACTTAAGGCTGTTGCACCCAAAGAGCGAAATTTTAATTGATTTTTTGTTAAAAAATCGAGAAGTTCTGGATGAAGTGAAATTTTTTCAACTATACCTATTTTAGAAAATAGATTAGGTGTTAAGGGTGAGTATTTTGGATCGGAAAGATTGGATTTAAAAGCTTGATTGTTATTAAAAGCAAAAATTTCTTGACTGACAAGATTGCAAACAAAAGCGCTTTTTGCCTGATCTTTTTCCATAAGAGCTATAGAAGTTCCATAAAATGGTATTTTAGAAACAAAATTTGAACTTCCATCCAAAGGATCAAGAATCATTTGTTTTGGGCTAGCTTTTCCGATCAATCCGCTTTCTTCAGAAAAAATTTGTCCAAAACAACTAAGATATTTTATGAAAATTTGTTCACATTTTAAGTCAAGCTCATAGCCTTGATTTTTATCATAGCCTAATTTAGAGCAAAGTTTAAGATCATTTTGTGGGATATTGTTTAGATACTTGCGTATTTGCAAATTTGCATTCAAGCAAGCATCTAAAAATTCTTTCATTAAAAGCGTGTTCCAAGATTAAATTCAAAACTATTAGTATCATCACCTTTTTTATCATTAAGAGGTTTGGCAAATACAAGCTGTAAAGGCCCAATTGGTGTAATCCATTCAATGCCTATACCTGTACTCATTCTTTTTATTTCATCTAAATTTTTACGTCCTATCATACCATAATCAAAAAACACGCTACCACGAAGTTTGATTCTATCAATCAAAGGAAAACTAAGTTCTACAGAATTGGCAAAAGCTATGGTTCCACCTACTTCATCTCCCCATTGGTTTTTAGGACTTACTGTTCTGCTTTCAAAACCGCGTATCGATCTAATACCACCTAAATAAATTCTTTGATTAATCGGTAAATAGCCTTCATCCCATACTTTATAAAAACTCGCTTTATAGCGATAAATAAGATCATATCCTATATAGTCTTGTAAACCTTGATAAAAGTTAAATTTAGAGCTTGATGAAATAAATTCTTGATCTCCGCCAAGTCCAGCGTATTCTAAACTAGTTGAAGCAATGATACCTGATCGTGGCAGATAATAATCATCTGTATTGTTAAAGGTGATTGCTGGAGTTATAGAGCTTTTAATACTTTTGCCAAGTTCATATCCTGTTCTTAAAAGAGTTGGACTTAAGTGGTATATATCGCTTTGTTCAAGATTATAAGTTAAGCTTACATTATAGTATCTTGCAAATTGGCGTCCAACTGTTATATCAAAGCCGTAATTTTTTTCTGAATAATTATCCCATTCATAGTCATTTGAATAAAGTGTTCCACCCAGACTATATTGACTATCAAGAACGCGTGGATTTATGAGACTAATCCTTCCTGATAAGGTATCATCGCTTTTATCTACGCTTACAGAGCTTTTTATTCCTGAACCAAAGATATTTGTATCTGATAAAGAAGCGTTAAGCAAAATACCATCGCTTGATCCATAGCCAATGCCTCCAGAAATAGCTCCTGTAGAAGCTTCTTTAACATCAACAATCAAATCAATATGTGTATCATCAACTTTTTCTTCTTTGATATTTACATCGTCAAAATAAGAAGTTCTTTTTAAAGCATTTTTTGACTCGCTTAAGTCTGTTCTATTGTATAAATTACCTTCTGTTATATATAATTCTCGGCGTATGACGCGATCTACAGTACGTGAATTTCCTGAAATAATAACATTTCTTATATAAACTTTATCGTGAGGGATTACTTTAAATACAACGGTGGCTTCTTGAGTTTGATCATTTTTTTGAATATCAGGATAGACTTCTACAAACGCATAACCCAAATCAGCACTTTGTGTTTCTATGGTTTTAACATCTTTTCTAATGTCTTCAATATTGATAGTTTTGCCAGCACTTGATCTTAAATCTTTTACGGTTTGTGCATTTTGTTTATCATCAAATAAAGGATTTTCTATGCTTATACTTTTAATTTTATAAGGCTTTCCTTCTTTGATAAAATAAGTCAAATTTGCTTGATAAGTATCTGTGTAGGTTTTAAGATAAGGCGAGGATACTTGAACATCTAAATATCCTTTTTTCATATATTCATCAGCAATTCTTGAACTATCGTTACTAAGTTCAAAAACTTTTAATTTTCCATCATTGCGTCCCCACATCCATCCCATAAATTCTTTTTCTTTGTTAACAACAGCAGGTTCTATATCAGAATATGAAAATTTCTTGGCTCCACTTAAATGAACATTATCAATAATGATATTTTCGCCACGATTTACTATAAATTCAAGCTCTAGTCCATCGGTATTTTCTAAAGTCTTTTTTTTGTATTCTACAATAGTATCAAAATAACTTTTTGCTTCATAATAAGCTTTAATGCGTTCAATAGCTTCTTTTATACTTCCTTCATCAAGTAGTGTGCCTCTTTTAATCCCTAAAATACTTTCAACTTGTTTTCTATCATTTGAAGCTATACCTGTGATAGTAACCTTTGCTATAGTTGGTTTTTCGGTAACTATAATTTCCAAAATTCCATTGTTGTTTTCTACTGCAATATTTTCGAAATAATTTTGTTTATAAAGATTAAGAATAGCAGTGTTGATTTTTGCAGGATTTATTTCCTCGCCTATTTTAAGCCCCGTGATATTTATAGCGCTTGTGTTCGATAAATGATTTAATCCGATAAATTTAATATCTTTAATGGTTGCTGCATTGGCTATAGCAACTAAAGCACAAATACTAATAAGATGTTTTTTCATTGATTTTTTACCTAAAGCTTTATTAAAAGCTGTATAATAGCAAAAAAAATTTAACAAAAAAACTAAGGTAGAAAGTATGAAAATAGCAATTATAGGGCTTGGGCTTATGGGCGGATCTTTAGGGCTTTGTTTGAAAGAAAATAAGCTTATTTCTTGTGTTTATGGTATGGATTTAAGTAAAGAAAATGAAAAAGATGCCCTGCGATTAGGTCTTATTCATGAGCTTATAGAATTTAAAGATTTAGCTTTATGTGATATGATTTTTGTCGCAACTCCTGTTAATGCTATTATAGAAATTTTGCAAAAGTTAGTTGATTTGCCTTCTAATGTAACAATTATAGAGCTTGGAAGTACAAAAAGAAAAATTATAGAAAGTTTGCCTAAGAATTTAATCAAACAAACTCTTTTTGCTCATCCTATGACAGGAACTGAAAATTCAGGTCCAAAAGCGGCTTTTAAAGAGCTTTATAAAGATGCAGTTTGTGTTCTTTGCGATAGTGAAATAGCTGATGATTTGCATCAAAAAAGAGCAGTAGAAATTTTTTCTCATTTAGGGATGAAAATTGTTTTTATGGATAGTAAAGCCCATGATCATCATGCTGCTATTATTTCTCATTTGCCTCATGTTATAAGTTTTTCTTTGGCAAATTTTGTAATGAAAGAAGAGGATAAAAGAAATATTGTTCATTTAGCTGGAGGATCTTTTAAAGGTATGAGCAGAATTGCCAAATCATCGCCACAAATGTGGGAAAGTATTTTTTTACAAAATAAAGATAACTTATTAAGTTCTATTGATTTTTTTCAACAAGAATTAGAGAGATGTAAACAAATGATACAATTAGACAAAAATGATGAATTAAGAGAATGGATGAAACAGGCTAATACTCTAAGAGAAATTTTATAAATTTGCTAGATATTTACTGAAAATATAATAGAATTTATACTAAAAACAACAAAAACATTGAAAATTTTTAAGGAAGGTTATGGCAAAAAGAAAAGGCAAAACTTATTTATCTGTTTTAATTTTAGTTTTAATAGCAATTTTGATTTTTTTTATTTCAAGATTAAGTATTTTTGAAAAAAATCCTCCTCAAATTTTAATGCCAGATGTTGTATATACTGATCTTAAAAAACCTATTTTAGTGCATGTTAAAGATGATGAAAGTTCTATCAAAAATGTACAAATTATATTGCATAAAGACGACAATACTAGTGCAATGGTTATAGCAGATGAAAAGATTTCTAATTTAAAAGATATTACCTTACAAGTTGCTTTGCCAAAATTTGGTTACAAAGAAAATGTAAAATCTTTTGTTTTGGAGGTGATAGCTAAAGATTCTAGTTTTTGGAATTTTTTTAGTGGCAATGAAGCAAGAAAACAAATTGCGGTATTAGTAGATAATACGGCTCCAAAAATCAATATCATAAGCAATTCTTACCAAATCGAGCAAGGCGGTGCTGGGGCAGTTGTTTTTAAGGCCGAAGATGCTAATTTAGATAAGGTGTATATAGAAACAAATAAAGGTAAAATCTTTAAAGTTACACCTTATGTAAAAGAAGGGTATTATGCGGCTTTGATTGCTTGGGATGCAAGAGATGAGGAATTTCGCGCATTTGTTATCGCTACGGATAAAGCGGGAAATATTTCAAAAGAACGTATAAGGTATTATTTTGTTAATCGTAAATATCGTGTTTCAAATATTAATTTAACGGATAAATTTTTAGATGGAAAGATTGAGAATTTAGCCAATCAATACGCTCCAAAAGATAATAATCTCAATCGTTATGAAAAATTTAAGTTTGTCAATGAAACTTTAAGAAATAGCAATGAAGAACTTATCCATGAAATCACTTCAAAAGTACCTGAGGAAAAAATTGATAATTTTGATTTGAATTTATTTTTACCTCTTAAAAATGGTATGAAAGTAGCGGATTTTGCTGATCATAGGTATTATTCTTATAATGGGCAATTTGTGAGTGATTCTTATCATATGGGGCTTGATCTAGCAAGCGTAGCACAAGCTCCTATCATAAGTAATAACGCAGGCAAGGTTGTTTTTGCTGCTGAAAATGGAATTTATGGTTTAAATTTAATTGTTTATCATGGTTTTGGAGTATATAGTCTTTATGGGCACTGTTCTTCTAAAAATGTTGATTTAGATGAAATGATTAATAAACAAAGCATTATAGGTAAAACAGGAACAAGTGGTTTAGCCTTAGGCGATCATTTGCATTTTGGAGTTTTGGTTCAAGGGGTTGAAACGCGTCCTGAACAATGGCAAGATAAAAAATGGGTAGAAAATAATATTTACAATGTTTTAAATGATGGTAAAAAGATAATTTTAGGAAAAAATTAATGAAACAATTAACTTTAGCAAAAACTGTCAAAGGCGTAGGTATAGGACTTCATAAGGGTGAACCCATAGAAATTACTTTAGAGCCTTTAGAAGCAAATAGTGGTATAGTATTTTTTAGAAGCGATCTTAATGCAAGCTATAAGGCAAGTCCTGAAAATGTGATCAATACTCAAATGGCAACTGTTTTAGGAGATGATCGTGGATTTATTTCTACAATAGAGCATTTAATGAGTGCGATTAATGCTTATGGAATCGATAATGTACGCATAGTTTTAAATGCAAATGAAGCTCCTGTTATGGATGGATCAAGTATTAGTTTTTGTATGATGCTTGATGAAGCAGGGGTAAAAGAACTTGATGCGCCTAAAAAAATTATGGTAATTAAAAAGCCTGTAGAAGTAAGAGATGGTAATAAATTTGTGCGTTTAACTCCTACTAAAGAACCCCGTATTAATTACACAATTAAATTTGACAATGCTGTTATAGGTGAACAAAGTTACAATTTTGAATTCAGCAAAAAAAATTATATAGAAAACATAGCAAGGGCTAGAACTTTTGGTTTTTTAAAAGATGTTCAAGCTCTTAGGAGTATGAATTTAGCACTAGGTGGAAGTTTAGAAAATACTATAGTGGTAGATGAAAATCGTATTTTAAATCCTGAGGGTTTGCGTTTCAAAGATGAGTTTGTAAGACATAAAATTTTAGATGCAATTGGAGATTTAACCTTACTTGGATATCGTGTTTTTGGGGATTATATTTCATATGCTGGGAGTCATCATTTAAATCATTTACTTACTAAAGAAGTTTTAAAAGATAAAGATGCTTATGAAATTTTAAGCCTTGAAAAAACAACCCAAAAAGCTTATGAAAAGGTATTTGCATAAAAACCTCTCTTTTGCTTAATGCTTTATCTAAGCCTTTAATGATCGGAATTTATCAAGATGATAAACTTATAAAAACTTATAAAAGTGAAGAAAAAGCAAGCGAATTTTTACCAAAAATTTTAGATGAATTGCTTAAAGAATATGATTTTACAAGTTTAATCTATGCTAATGGTCCAGGTTCTTATATGGGGATTAAAATTTCTTATGTAGGTTTGAGTACTTTAAGTATAGTAAAAAATATTCCTTTATTTGCGGTGAGTGCTTTTGAATTAAATGGCTATAAACCCATAAGTGCAAATAAAAATTTTTGTTTTGTATATAAGGAAGGTGAAATTTGTTTAGAGCAAAATATCCCAGCAGAGTTTTTTTTACCAAAAAATTTACAAGAGCTTAAACTAAATAATGATAATCTTCCCTTTTATTTTTTAGATGCAATTTAGGATGAAATTTGAAAATTTTAGTTCCAGCTACGAGTGCGAATTTAGGGCCAGGTTTTGATTGTTTAGGACTTAGTTTAAAGCTTTTTAATGAAACTCAAATCCAAAAATCAGGTGTTTTTAGCATTAGTATTGGAGGCGAGGGAAGTGATAATATTTTTCTTAAAAAAAACAATATATTTGTAAATATTTTTTATGAAATTTATGAAAAACTAAGCGGAAAAAAAGATAATTTTCGTTTTATTTTTCAAAATAACATTCCTCTTTCAAGAGGATTAGGAAGCTCTTCAGCTGTGATTGTTGGAGCTATTGCCAGTGCTTATTATATGAGTGGATTTAAGGTAGAAAAAGAACGTATTTTAGATGAAGCTTTAATTTATGAAAACCATCCAGATAATATCGCTCCAGCTACTCTTGGTGGTTTTGTGTGTTCTTTGGTTGAAAAAAATAAAGTTTATAGTATCAAAAAAGAGATTGATAAAGATTTAGCTGCTGTGGTTGTGATCCCAAATTTGGCAATGAGCACGGAACAATCACGCCAAGCTTTGGCCAAAAATTTAAGTTTTAATGATGCGGTTTTCAACCTTTCTCATGCTTCATTTTTAACCGCTTGTTTTTTGGAGAAAAAATATGAATTTTTAAAATTTGCAAGTCAAGATAAGCTCCATGAAATCAATCGTATGAAAAACTTACCCGAACTTTTTGAAGTGCAAAAATTTGCCTTAGAAAATAAAGCTTTAATGAGCACACTTTCAGGTTCGGGATCGAGCTTTTTTTCTTTAGCTTTTAAAGATGATGCTTTAGCTTTGGCAAAGAAAATACAAACAAAATTTAAAGATTTTCGTGTGCAATATTTAGAATTTGATGATAATGGCTTTGAAATTTGCTAAAAAATATAAAAAAAAGATATAATTTTGAAAAAACATATACCAATTAGAATGTGCATAGTGTGTAAAAACCGCTTTGAGCAAAATATGTTATTTAGATTTAAAGTTGTTTTAGGAGATATTGTGCCTAAAGCAGAACATGGAAGAAGCGGATATTTATGTCAAAATTGTATTGAGAGAGAAGATAAAGTCTTACAAAAAGCATTTTCTAAAATATGTAAAAATTTAAATACTAAAATTACTCAGCAAGGACTTAAGGAGATATTTTTAAATGGCAAAGATTAGAATTCATGAAATCGCAAAAGAATTAGGTTATGATAGTAAGGAAATTATTGAAAAGGCAAATGAATTAGGACTTGGAATTAAAACAGCATCAAATGCTGTAGAACCTGAGATTGCGGCAGCTATTTATGAGTATATACAAACAAGAGAAATTCCAGAAGCTTTTAAGAAAAATATCAAAACTCCTACGGCAAAAAAGCCTAAAAAAGAAAATATAAAAGAACAAGAAAAGCTAAATGAATCTGAAAAAAAAGAACCTAAAAAAGAAGAAAAGCTTAAACAAGAAGTTAAAAAAGAAGAATTAAAAATTGAAAAAGAAAATGCAAAAGAGGAAGAAAAACAAGAAATTATTGATGCTCATAAGCCACAAAGCCTTGCTAGTGCAACTTTAGCCAAAAGACGCGGACTTGTTATTGTTAAAAAGAAAAAAGACGAAGAAGAAATTCAAGTTAAAAAAGAAGAAGTAAAAAATTCAAATGATATATCTATCAATAATGAAGAGCGCTTAAGTTTAAAAACTATGTTTTCAAATGCTGATGAGAGTTTAAAGAAAAAGAAAAAAGAAAAAAAATCTTTTGTTGCGAGTAAAAAAGAAAGTACCGAAAAAATGAATTTTTTAGATGAACATGATTTTGGTGATATTTCTTTAGATGATGAAGATGAGGTAGTATTACCTGATTTTAGTGTAAAAGAACAAGAAAAACCACAAAATATCAATAAAAAACAACCTAATTTTATAAGACAAGCTGTTGGAAATTCTGCGGGTTTTGGGCTTGAAGGTGGAATTCAAAGAAGAAGTCGTAAAAAACCATCTAAAAAGATTGAAAAAAAGGAAGTAGAAGAAGTAGGTAGCGTTGCTATTTCTAAAGAAATTCGTGTGTATGAATTCGCTGATAAGATAGGAAAAAGCACTAGTGAAGTGATTTCAAAACTTTTCATGCTTGGAATGATGACAACAAAAAATGATTTCTTAGATGAAGATGCGATTGAAATTTTGGCTGCTGAATTTGGTATAGAGATCAATATCATTAACGAGGCTGATGAGTTTGATTATGTAAAAGACTATGAAGAAGAGACTGATGAAAAAGATTTAGTGACTAGAGCACCTGTGATTACCATCATGGGGCATGTTGATCATGGTAAAACTTCTTTGTTAGATTATATTAGAAAATCACGCGTTGCAAGTGGTGAAGCAGGGGGTATTACTCAGCACGTGGGTGCTTATATGGTAGAAAAAAATGGACGTAAAATTACTTTTATTGATACTCCAGGTCACGAAGCTTTTACTGCTATGCGTGCAAGGGGTGCAAGTATCACTGATATTGTAATCATCGTTGTAGCCGCAGATGATGGGGTAAAACCACAAACTAAAGAAGCGATAAATCATGCTAAAGCAGCAGGTGTGCCTATTATTATTGCTATTAATAAAATGGATAAAGAAGCAGCAAATCCCGATATGGTAAAAACTCAACTCGCAGAAATGGAAATCATGCCAGTAGAATGGGGCGGATCTTATGAATTTGTAGGAGTTTCGGCTAAAACAGGAATGGGGATTGAAGATTTGCTTGAAATCGTGCTTTTACAAGCTGATATTTTAGAACTTAAAGCCAATCCAAAAAGTTTTGCTAAAGCAAGCATTATAGAAAGTTCTGTGCAAAAAGGGCGTGGTGCGGTGGCTACTATCATCGTGCAAAATGGAACACTTACTGTAGGAAGTACCGTGGTTGCAGGCGAGGCTTATGGAAAAGTGCGTGCGATGAGCGATGATCAAGGTAAAGCCTTAAAAGAAATTAAACCAGGCGAATGTGGGGTTATCGTAGGGCTTAGTGAAGTAGCAGATGCAGGTGAAATTTTAATCGCAGTAAAAACCGATAAAGAAGCAAGAGAATATGCTAATAAACGCCACGAATACAATCGCCAAAAAGAACTTAGCAAATCCACTAAAGTTAGCATTGATGAGCTTGGAGCTAAGATCAAAGAAGGTAATCTAAAAGCCTTGCCTGTTATTTTAAAAGCTGATGTGCAAGGATCTTTAGAAGCCTTAAAGGCAAGTTTAGAAAAACTTAGAAATGATGAGATTAAAGTGAATATCATTCATAGTGGAGTAGGAGGAATCACGCAAAGTGATATAGAGCTTGCAAGTGCGAGTGAAAACTCTATAGTACTAGGTTTTAACATACGCCCAACAGGGGAAGTTAAAGAGCGTTCTAAAGATAAAGGCGTAGAAATTAAAACTTATAATGTGATTTATAATCTTTTAGATGATGTAAAAGCCTTGCTTGGTGGTATGATGAGTCCGATTATTTCTGAAGAGCAATTAGGACAAGCAGAGATTAGACAAGTGATCAATGTGCCAAAAATCGGACAAATTGCAGGTTGTATGGTAACCGAAGGGGTGATTAACCGTGGGGCTAAAATTCGCCTTATCCGTGATGGAGTTGTGGTTTATGAGGGAAATGTAAGCTCACTTAAACGCTTTAAAGATGATGCTAAAGAAGTGGCAAAAGGCTATGAATGTGGCGTAGGTATAGAAGGGTGCGATGATATGAGAGTGGGTGATTATATAGAAAGCTATAAAGAAGTAGAGGAACAAGCAAGTCTATGAACCCAAATGAGATTAAAAAACTACGCACTGAAAGTATCTTAAAAGAGCTAATCCCTGAAGCTTTAGCAAATTTAGATGATGAAAATTTGAAAAATTTGTGTGTAGTGGATGTAGAGTGTAAAAAAGGCAGATATGATGCTTTTGTGTATCTTGATAAGATGTTTTTTAATGTTCATGAGCAAGAAAAAATTTTATCTTCTTTAAAAAAGGCAAGTAGAGCTTTGCAAAATTACTGCATGAGTGAGCAGGGTTGGTATAGGTGTCCGAATTTTCATTTTAAATTTGATGATAGGCTTGAGTATCAAAACCATATGGATGCACTTTTTGAAAAAATAAAAAAGGATAAAAATGAATCTTGAAGCCCTTTGCAAAGAAGCAGAGCTTAGCTTTTATGATGATGAGCTAGTAAGTGAAAATGGCAGAAAAATTTATAGAATTTATGTGCAAAAAGAAGGTGGGGTAAATCTTGATGATTGTGCAAGGCTTAGTGAAATTTTATCGCCTATTTTTGATGTAGAGCCACCTGTAAATGGGGAGTATTTTTTAGAAGTATCTTCACCAGGACTTGAAAGAAAACTTAGCAAGATAGAACACTTTGCTAAAAGTATAGGTGAACTTGTGAAGATCACAACCAATGAAAAAGAAAAATTCGAAGCAAAAATCATTGCTGTAGATGATGAAAATATCACTTTAGAAAATTTAGAAAATAAAGAAAAAACTACTATAAATTTTAATGATATAAAAAAAGCTAGAACTTTCATTATATGGTAAAATTTAGTTTTACTTATCTTTTTGAATTAAAGTCTAATATAAAGTAATATATATAATAGTCAGGTTTATTTTGTAATATTTGGATAATAATTTTAAATTATCAAAAATAAAGGATATATTATGATTGTATTGTCATCTGATGATAAAAAGAGGTTTAAAAAGTATTTAGTAGATTTTTTTCACAATGCTTACAATGGGAACAAATTGTCATCTAAAGATGAGGTAGTTAATTTTAATTTTTTTAAAAAATATGATTTTTACGTTGATTTGAGTTATGGAAAAGGAAATGTAGCTAAAATCCCATGGATTATATTTATAAGAATGGATACTCAAGAATATAAAGCTTCTTATGGTGTTTATGTGTATTGTGGTATAAAAAGAGAAAATAGAGAAATTGTTGTTTGTATTGGAGAAAGTGAAGATAAGACAGTCAATTATTTAGCAAGAAATAAAGTCGATGAGTATAATGCACAATTTAATCATCAAGTTTATAATTATTCAAATTTAAGCAATGATATTAATTTAATTGTGGATAAAATTATTTTAAATATGCAATGGTTTAAAGAATTACCTCTAAATGAGATTCAAGATATAAATATTAATACGCTTGAAAGTAAAAGCTTAGAAGTGGAAAATAATGTGCAACAAATATCAAGTAAAATGGAAAATAAAAATATGCCTTTAAATCAAATTCTTTATGGGTCTCCAGGGACAGGAAAAACTTATCATACTATAGATAAAGCTTTGGAAATTTTGGGCAAAAATTTAGAAAGTAGAGATGACAAAAAAGCAAAATTTGATGAGTATGTCAAAAAGGGACAAATAGTATTTACTACTTTTCATCAAAGCTATGGATATGAAGAATTTGTAGAAGGTATAAAGCCTCGCATAGATAGCAAAGAAAATTCTAAAGAAATAGAATATAAAATAAAAGATGGAATTTTTAAAGAACTTTGCGAAAAAGCTTTGGATAATTATGAGAATAGTATCTTAAATGCAGATGAGTTGAATAAAAAAATAGAATTAAAAGAAAAGGTTGAAAATTTTTTAAATTGGCTTTTGGAAACAAATGAGCCTATTGGTAAAACAAAGGGTGGAAATTTCTTTGTTGTTGAAATTGATAATAAAACAATTGTGATTTATAGTGAAGGCGTAGAGAGATTCGATGGAATTTTTAATTTAAATTTATCTATATTTATGGAATTATTAAAATGCAAAGATGAATTTAACAATGCTACTGAAATGTTTAAAAAGGTATTTAATAGAGATTATGCTGATAGAACTCATACTTATTACTTTAATTTAGTGAAAAAATTTAAAGCATATGAAGAAAAACAATTAGCCGCAAAGATTGAAAATAATAAAAACAATGATAATTCTTTAAAACCTTATATAATCATCATAGATGAGATTAATCGCGGTAATCTGAGTAAGATTTTTGGTGAGCTTATAACCTTGATAGAACCTAGTAAAAGGATAGGTGAAAAAGAAGAGTTAAAAGTGACTTTGCCTTATAGCGGTGAAAAATTTGGAGTGCCTAAAAATGTTTATATCATAGGCACTATGAATACAGCCGATAGAAGCATAACTTCTCTTGATACAGCTTTAAGAAGAAGATTTGAATTTGTAGAGATGATGCCTGATGTGAGCAAATTATCTATAGATTGTGAAGGTATTAATTTACAAGAATTATTAAAAGCTATAAACACTCGTATAGAATATTTACTAGATAGAGAAAAAACCATAGGACACGCATTTTTTATAAGTGTTGAAAATTTAGAAAGTTTAAAAAAGGTTTTTAAAAATAGAATCATCCCACTTTTGCAAGAGTATTTTTACAATGACTATGCTTTGATTGATGCGGTTTTAAATAAAAATGGTATGTTGGAAATTAGTGTTGAAAATAAAGATTATTTAAAAAATATGACAGAATTTATAGAAAGCGATAAGATTGTTTATAAATTTAGTGATAGTAATAATTGGAATAAAGATACTTTTATAAAAATATATAAATAATGAAAACAAGTAATACTTTTTCTATCATCGAACACCAAGCTTTTTCTAAAGAAGATTTAAAAGAAATTTTCAAAGAAAAGGCCGAAGGGTTTTATAAAGAGCTAGAAGACTTTGCAAAAAATAATGAAAATCTTCTAGGCTTTAAAAATAAAAATACCTTAAAAGCTAAAAATTATGTCGGCATTATACAGACTAAAAGTGGGGTTTTGGAGATCTTGCCAAAATGCACGAATTTAGATAGCTATAAAAAAGAAGATAGCTCTTCAAATCACGATAAAGAAAAACTAAAAAGATACTATGAATTAGACAATATTTCTAAAAATAATGATTTTTATGAACAAGATTTTAAATTTAATCCTAAAAATCTTTTGATAAATATGCTAAAAACCTTAAAAAACTTCCCCTTTAAAAAATCACAAATTTCATCTTTGCAAAGTTCTAAAATTCCTTTATTTGAAGTGTTTATCACTATGTTTTTAGATGAATTTGATAGCGTATATAAAAAAGGCTTGATGAGATCTTATCTAAGTTGCGAAGAAAATAGGGCTTTTTTAAAGGGAAAATTACTATTTAACGAGCATATCAAGCGAAATTTGATACACAAAGAAAGATTTTTTACAAGCAATGATGAGTTTGTTTTAGATATAGCACCCAATCGTTTGATAAAATCAACGCTAAATTTTTTAAAATCAAAAACAAGTTTGAATAAATTTAGACTTATAAAAGCCATGCAAATGCTTGATGAGGTAGAATTTTCTAAAAATTATGAAAAAGATTTTAGCTATAAAATTTCAAGACATTTTGATTATTATGAAAACTTGCTTTTGTGGTGTAAAATTTTCTTAAAAAATGAAAGTTTTATGCCTTATCATGGTAAAAATGAAGCTTTTGCTTTGCTTTTTCCTATGGAGAAAATTTTTGAAGATTATGTAGCTTATATGCTAAAAAAAGTAAATCCAGCTCAAGATATTAAAGTTCAAAACAATGGAAAGTATTTAATCTCAAAAAATGATGAAAATTGTTTCATGTTAAAGCCTGATTTATATATAAAAAATAAAATGATCTTAGATACCAAATGGAAAATTCCAAATGATAGTGAAGATGAGAAAAAACAGGGTATAGCACAAAGCGATTTGTATCAAATGTTTGCTTATGCTTGCAAATTTAAAATTTATGATATTAAACTTGTGTATCCTTTATGCGAAAAAACTCAAGATTTACAAAGAAAAATCGCAGAAAAATTTTTTGTTTTTAAGGCGAGCGAACATTTGTATTTTAAAGAACAAGGGCAAAAAGATATAAAAGTCCAAGTATTTTTTGCACCTTTACCTTTTTAAAAATTTGCCTATCAAATGCACTAAAAAACCAAAGCAAGCTACAGCTATGATGCAAGCACCGCTTGAGAGATTAAGATAATAGCTAAGTATAAGTCCTAAAATACAAAAAATCATACTTAAAAAACTTGCCAAAATCATGATAAAGCCAAGTCTTTTAGTAAAATTTTCAGCAATAAAGCTTGGGATACTAAGTAAAGCCATAACCAAAATAAGCCCTACAAGGCGTATAGAAATAACTATACAAAAAGCCATAAGGGCGATTAAAAGATAATGAAAAAAACTTGTATTGATACCACGAACTTTTGTAAATTCCACATCAAAGCTTAATGCTTCAAATTGTCTATAAAATAAAAAGATCAAAAGCACCACCACGCCATCAACCAAAGCCATAAGCCATAAATCTTGTGTTCCTACAGCCAAAATGCTCCCAAAAAGATAAGCCATTAAATCTGTGTTATAACTAGGGCTTAAATCGATTAAAATAATCCCAACAGCCATTCCAAAAGCCCAGATTACAGCGATAATGCTATCACTTCTGTGTTCATAGCGTTTAGCTAAAAAAGCTACTAAAAAAGCCAAAAATAAAGTAAATATTCCCGTGCTTAATAAAATAGGCAAAGAGAAATAAAAAGCTATACCTATACCACCAAAAGCCCCATGTGTTATACCTCCAGCCATAGAAAAAAGGCGATTTATCATCACCAAAGTGCCTATGATCCCACAAGCTATACTGACTAAAATCGCTCCTAGTAAAGCGTTTTGAAAAAAGGTGAAATTTAAAATTTCAAGCATTATTTTCCTTTGAAAATTTTAAACAAAAATTTTCTTTTTTAAATTCTGTTTTTTTCAAATTTCTTCTTGTAAATTCTTGTTCGCATAGTTTTTTACTATCGCAATTTTCTTCATTGCAAAAACAAGTATTTAAACTCATTTCTACATCACAAAAATGAGAGTGGTTTTCGTATAAATGTTTTAAAAATGAACTTTTTTCTTTTTCTTTAGTGTTGGTATGCAAGAAAAGTTCTTTGTTTAAATGTGCAATTTTATCGCTATAAGCTAATACAAGGTTGATATCGTGACAAATGAGTAAAATTCCCATGCCTTTTTGGTGCAAAGAGCTTAGAAGTTCAAAAATTTGTATAGCAGACTTGTTATCAACGCTTGCGGTAGGTTCATCTAAAATAAGCATTTTGCATTCACTAGCTAAGGCTCTTGCGATAAAAACACGTTGCCTTTGTCCTCCGCTTAAAGAATCAATGGTTTTGTTCCAAAATTTTTCCATTCCTACACTTTTTAAAGCTTGCATAGCTTTTTCTTTATCTTTTTTCCCATAAAAACCAAAAATTTTTTTACTTACAAGTCCCATAAGAACGATTTCAAGTACTCTTGGGCAAAAATTAGGATTGGCTAGAGTGTGTTGAGGAACATAGCCTATTTCTTTTCTTTGAAGAGCTTTGAAATGGATTTCATTTTTGGATTTTAAAAGTCCTAAGATAAGTTTTACGAGTGTTGATTTTCCTGCACCATTTGGACCTATGATAGAGAGAAAGTCTTTATTGTCATAGCTAAGATTGATGTTTTTTAAGATGATCTCATTATCATAAGCGTAGTTTAGATTAGAAATTTCAAAAAAAAGCATCAAAAAACCTGATTATAAATTATGAGAAAAGGCATCAGCAGTTTTTAAAAGCTCATTTTCCCAATCATAAGATAAATGATCTATTTTGTAAATTTTTGCATCACATTCTTTAGCAAGTGTTTTTGCTGCATTTTCAGGGAAACCATTTTGAACAAAAATGACTTTTAAATTTTTATCTTTCATTAGAGTGATAAGTTTTTGCAAATCTTTGCTTTTTGGTTCCTTACCTAAAATTTCTACAGGAATTTGCGTAAGATTATAGCGTTTTGCAAAATATGTCCAAGAAGGATGATAAACTACAAATTCTCTATTTTTTAATTTTTCTAATTTTGAGGCAATTTGTAAATTTAAACTATCTAATTCTGCTAAAAATTTATCTAAATTTTCTTTATATAAATTTTCATTTTGTGGATATTTTTGAATTAAGGTGTCATAAATATTTAAAGCCATGGTTTGGACTAAAATAGGATCTAGCCAAGTATGAGGATCAAAATGCCCATGTTCGTGGTGTTCATGCTCATGAGAGTGTTCGTGTGTATCATGAGTTTGAATCAAAGCTATGTTTTTTTGCATATTTATAACTTGAAGTTTTGGAAAATTTTGTTTAAATTTATCCGTAAAAACTTTTTCAAATTCTAAGCCTATGGTGAAATAAATATCACTTTTTTCAAGTTTTTTCATAGTACTTGGTTTAAATTCAAAATTATGCTCATTGCTATTTGGAGGCAAAATAACATTGACATCTAGAGTATTTGCAGCTATTTTTTTAACAAAAAATGCTTGAGGTGCTATACTGACACTAACTAAATTGCTACTAGTATTTTGTTCTTGCTCTAAATTTTTAGCTTGTGTGAAAGTATAAAATATCCCTAAAGATAAGATAAATAATATAATTTTTTTCAAAATATTTCCTTTCGATATAAATTTTTTAAATTATAACGATATTAAGCTTAATACATAGAATTTTCGAAGCGATATTTATTTAAATAAAATTTTTTATTACTTTTATATTTAAGTAAAAATCTAGATTTTTTAATTTATAATTCTAAAACTTTATGTAGATATCTCTATAAAATAATATTAGAAAGGAGCGCTTAAATTATGAAAAGCGTAAAATTGAAGGTTTCGCTGATTGCAAATTTAATCGCAGTAGTGTGTTTGATAATTTTAGGTGTTGTAACATTTATATTTGTAAAGCAAGCAATTTTTCATGAAGTTGTGAATGCTGAAATAAATTATGTTAAAACGGCTAAAAATTCTATAGAGTCTTTTAAGGCAAGAAATTCTTTAGCTCTTGAAAGTTTAGCTAAAAGTATTTTAAAGCATCCTATAGAACAGTTAGATAGTCAAGATGCTTTAATGCATTATGTTGGAAAAGATTTAAAGAATTTTAGAGATGCTGGAAGATTCTTAGCAGTTTATATTGCTCAACCAAATGGCGAACTTGTTGTAAGCGATCCAGACTCTGATGCTAAAAATTTAGATTTTGGAACTTATGGAAAAGCTGATAATTATGATGCTAGAACAAGAGAGTATTATATAGAAGCAGTTAAAACAAATAAACTTTATATTACCCCATCTTATATTGATGTAACTACAAATTTACCTTGCTTTACATATTCTATTCCGCTTTATAAAGATGGTAAATTTATAGGGGTTTTGGCTGTAGATATTCTTGCGGCAGATTTGCAAGCTGAATTTGAAAATTTACCAGGTAGAACTTTTGTATTTGATGAAGAAAATAAAGTATTTGTTTCTACAGACAAAGCTCTTTTACAAAAAGGTTATGATATTAGTGCAATTGCAAATCTTGCTAAAACTAAAGAGGATCTTGAACCTTTTGAGTATACTAGACCAAAAGATGGTAATGAAAGATTTGCTGTATGCACAAAGGTTTCTGGAATTTATACTGCTTGCGTTGGAGAGCCAATAGAACAAATAGAAGCTCCAGTTTATAAAATTGCATTTATACAAACTGCGATTGTTATTTTTACAAGTATTATTAGCGTCATCCTCCTTTATTTCATCGTATCAAAATACCTCTCCCCACTTGCAGCTATCCAAACAGGTTTAACTTCATTCTTTGATTTTATCAACTATAAAACAAAAAATGTTTCCACTATAGAAGTAAAAAGCAATGATGAATTTGGACAAATCTCAAATGCTATCAATGAAAACATTCTTGCTACTAAAAGAGGCTTAGAACAAGACAATCAAGCCGTTAAAGAATCAGTTCAAACCGTATCAGTTGTAGAAGGTGGTAATTTAACAGCAAGAATTACTGCTAATCCAAGAAACCCACAACTGATTGAACTTAAAAATGTTCTAAATAAACTTCTTGATGTTTTACAAGCTAGAGTAGGTTCTGATATGAATGCTATTCATAAAATTTTTGAAGAATACAAAAGCTTAGACTTTAGAAATAAATTAGAAAATGCTAGCGGTAGTGTAGAATTAACTACTAATGCTTTAGGTGATGAAATAGTTAAAATGCTAAAACAAAGTTCAGACTTTGCTAATGCTTTAGCTAATGAAAGTGGAAAATTACAAACTGCTGTTCAAAGCTTAACCACTTCTTCAAATTCTCAAGCTCAATCTTTAGAAGAAACTGCAGCAGCTTTAGAAGAGATCACTTCTTCTATGCAAAATGTTTCAGTTAAAACTAGTGATGTTATCACTCAATCTGAAGAGATTAAAAATGTTACAGGTATTATAGGTGATATTGCAGATCAAATCAATCTTTTAGCTTTAAATGCAGCTATTGAAGCAGCTCGTGCTGGAGAACATGGTAGAGGCTTTGCAGTGGTAGCTGATGAAGTTAGAAAGTTAGCTGAAAGAACTCAAAAGTCTTTATCAGAAATTGAAGCTAATACTAATTTACTTGTTCAATCTATCAATGATATGGCAGAAAGTATTAAAGAACAAACTGCAGGTATCACTCAAATCAATGATAGCGTAGCTCAAATTGATCAAACTACTAAAGATAATGTTGAAATTGCTAATGAATCAGCTATTATTTCTAGTACAGTAAGTGATATAGCTAATAATATCTTAGAAGATGTTAAGAAGAAAAGGTTTTAAT